>WTGD01000435.1 GCA_011523725.1 Nitrospinota bacterium | reverse complement strand
TCCATCACGCCGCCCTTCGACGTGAGCATCAAGAGCCGCCCGGCAAAGCCCGCCGCTTTCAGCCTTTCCTGCAGCCCGCCGATGTAGCGCGACATCAGGGGCTTCAAGGAGGCGTCGATGCAGGTGGAGGACGCGCGGCGGTATTCGCGCAGAATCGGGTTGAGAACATGCGATAAGGTGAAGGGTACGCCCTTCAGGTGTTTTTTCAGCAATTTGCCCACGCCGACCTCGTGCGCTGCGTTCACCGTGGACCACAGCAGGGAGACGGCCACCGCCTCCACCTGCTTTTCTTTCAACTCCCCGATGATCCCGATGACGCCCGCCTCATCGAGCGGTTCGTACACGCCCCCGTCTGCGCCGATGCGCTCGGGCACCTCGTAGGTGAGCGCGCGCGGGATGTAGGGCTTCGGGAAAGGAACCAGGAAGTTGAACGGCTCCATGCGCCCGCCCTCGCGCAGCACGAGGATGTCGGGATGTCCCTTTGTGGTGAGGAAGGCGGTCTTCGCGGTGTTTCCCGTCACGATAGCGTTGGTGGCGTGGGTGGTGCCATGGATGAAGAGCTCGCCCTGGGCGAGGAGATCGCCGGTGCTCGTCGAGAGGGCAACGGCTGCCGACTCGATGGCCGCGAGAATGCCCTCCACCGGGTCCTGGGGCGTCGTGGGGGCCTTGAACATGTGGAGGCGGCCCCGGTTGTCCTCCAGCACCAGGTCGGTGAAGGTCCCGCCCGTATCGACCGCGAATCGCATTCCTCGCCTCCCGCCGTCACCCGCGCCCGGCGGCATGACATGCCCGCGCGGATGAGGTTGAACTATCGCTATCTGCGAATGGGTATGAATTCAGGCGCAATATATCATTCACCGGGCGGTGGGATGCAAGGAGGCCGGGGGTGAAAATTCCTCATCACGCATCGCGCACGTGCGCGTAATACCGGGCGAGGCGCTCGGCCGAGACCCCCAGCGCGAAGAGGATGCTCAGCCCCCACCAGATGACGAGGCATTTGGGCTTGCCCCAGACGTCGATGCGCCGCCCGCTGGTGACGACGGGCGTCTCGATGACGGCTACCCGCCCGTGCGCGCGCATCCGCCGGCTCAGGTTCCAGTCTTCGAACAGGGGCATGTCGGCGTAGCCGCCCATGCGCTCGAAGACCTCGCGCCGGATGAAGATGCACTGATCGCCGAAGAAGAGTTTCGCGATTTTCGCGCGCGTGTTGGCGCTGAAGCTGATGAAGCGGCTGAAGCGGTCCTCGCGATCGAAGCTGTGGAGAAAGCCCCCGCCCGCCGTGTCGCCCGCGCGCATGACGTACTCGATTTCCCTCAAGGCCCCCGGCGGCAGGCGCGTGTCGCAGTGCAGAAAGAGGATCGTCTCGCCTTGGGCGTGAGCTGCGCCCGCGTTCATCTGGCGCGCGCGGCCCGGTTCTGACTCGACGATCAAGGCGCGCCCGCCTGCCGAGGCCCGCGTGTCGTCCGCGCTTCCTCCGTCTGCGAGGATGATTTGCTTCTCCCCCGGCTGGGCGTCGAGCATATCGAACATGGCGGGCAGGCGCGTCGCTTCGTTCAGCACGGGCACGACGATAGAGATCATCGCTCAACCCCTCTCTGGAACCGGTCTTTCTCTAAAAAAGTGCCAGGCGGCGCATTCCGCCCGGCTGTGCTATGATGTTCTTGCTGCGGCGCCACCCGATCAACCCTAGCGATTGGAACGGCCCATGTCGATAAGGCGCATTCGCTTTTTCCGTCTTCTCCGCTCGCGTGCACCTGGCGTACGGCGCGCGAAGCATCTCACGATTTGTCTCATACTTTCAGCGGCGGTTCTCTCCGCGAGCCTCGTCTTCTCGCTCTCGAGCGATCAGGAAGAGGCCATCGCCCTCCTGCATGAAGTCATGCAGAAAGTGGACCATAGCTACGCGCGCACCCCCGATTTCAGGAAAATGTACGTCGCGGGCCTGGAAGGCCTCAAGAAAAGCGCGGGCGAGGGGCGCTTCGATTTCGAGGAGAAGGCGGGAGACGAGGTTCTCCTCAAGGCGGGGGATAAGGAGTTGCTCGTTCGCCTTAGAGGAGACACCGGCGGCGGGTTGGGCGGGTTCGAGCGCGCTTATCGGTTCGCGATGGAGAACGCCAGGGACTCCAAGAAGAAAAAAAAGGGCGGATTGAAAGTCATGTACGCCGCGCTTACCTCCATGCTGCGTTCTCTCGACCCTTTCAGTT
>WTGD01000463.1 GCA_011523725.1 Nitrospinota bacterium | reverse complement strand
CAGTACGGCGCGCGGCCCGACAACTACGAGATCACCTACATCATGCACAACCAGCAACCCTGGGTGAGACACTCGGACAAGCCGTGCCTGGTGACGTACAACCCCGTCAGCACTATTGATGAGGAGAAGATCGTCAAGCGGTGGTGGTTCCAGCACATCGTGCACGACGTGAAGCACGTGGCCCTGCTCATGCCCATGTTCCGCTTCGTCCAGGGCAGGCGGCGGACGTGGCACTGCGGCGCCCACACGCTGATCAACAGCCAGGAGACCTGCTTCGTCTCCGGCCTCGCCGCGGCGAGGCAGATGGGCGCGGACTACCCGTTCCAGGATTCAGAAGCCAGGAGGTGGTTCAACTTCTACGGGCGCACCATGTACGGCCGGCGCTTCAAAAAGGCGTGAATCGATATTACAATCATCATCGGCTCCCGGTCGGGACGGCGATTGCCGTCCCGACCGCGGCCGGTTTTCTGGTTCCGCCGACTCTGCCCACGACTCTCGACCGGAGGGAACGATAATGCACGCTCATCTCGTCCGCACTACTTTCCTTGTTCTCGCGTTCTGCGCCTGCGCTCTGCTTTATTCGTCCGCGCTGCCGCGCGCCGAGGGCGCGACGCCCGAGGAAAAGGGGCTTCAGATCGCGCGCGACACCCGCGAGAGAGGGAGGGGCTTCGGAAACTTCACGGCCGAGCAGGGCATGGTGCTGCGCAACAAGCACGGGCAGGAGAGCCGGCGCCAACTGCGCGTGAAGGTGCTCGAGACCGACGGGGGAGGCAACAAGAGCCTGTTCGTCTTCGACCGCCCGCGCGACGTGCGGGGAACCGCGCTGCTCGTCCACGCACACAAGAAGAAGAACGACGACCAGTGGCTCTACCTGCCCGCCTTGAAGCGCGTCAAGCGCATCAGCTCCTCGAACCAGTCGGGATCGTTCATGGGCAGCGAGTTCGCCTATGAGGACATGGGCACCCAGGAGGTGGAGAAATTCACCTACCGCTACCTGCGCGACGAACCCTGCGCGAAGCTGACGTGCACGGTCGTCGAGCGCTTCCCGACGAACAGGAGGTCGGGCTACCGGCGCCAGATCGTCTGGCAGGACAAGAGCGAGCTTCGCGCCTGGAAGGTCCAGTACTACGACCGGAAGAACTCGCACCTCAAGACGCTCACGGTGAAGAATTACAAGCAGTATCTGGGCAAGTACTGGCAGGCGCACGAGATGACGATGGTGAACCACCTGACGGGCAAGAGCACCGTGCTGAGCTGGAAGGACTTCAAGTTCCGCACCAGCCTCAAGGCCAGCGAATTCACGCGCACCGGCCTGAAGCGGGTGCGCTGATGCCGCTTCGCGCCGCTGTCCGCCGCGCGGCGCTCGCCGCCGCCGTACTGGCCGTTTTCCTCTTCACCGGGTCGAGCCACGGGGCCGAAAGCATCGAGCACGAACTCTCCGGCAGCCTGGACTTGGACGGCCGGTGGTATCCCCAGGCAGGCGACCATCCCGGGCAGCGCGCGCACGCGAGCGGCTTCGCCGCGGAGCCGAAACTCCACCTCAAGGGCGCGGGCGAGTGGAGCCTCACGGTCGCGCCGTTCGCCCGCTACGACGGCGCGGACTCGCGCCGCACCCACGCCGATCTGCGCGAAGCCTACTTTCTGACCTACGGGGCCATCGGCGAGGGGGAATGGGAGCTCCGCCTGGGGGTGGACCGCGTCTTCTGGGGCGTCACCGAATCGCAACACCTCGTCGACATCATCAACCAGACCGACCTCGTCGAGCATCCCAACAAGGAAAGCAAGCTGGGCCAGCCCATGGCCCACCTCACCTTCTCGGCGGAGTGGGGCATCCTCGAGTTCTTCGCCCTGACCTATCACCGCGCGCGCACCTATCCGGGCCGCCACGGCCGCCTGCGCTCCGCGATCCCCATCGACGAGGAGCACGTCTCCTACGAAAGCGCCGCCGGGGAGTGGCGCGTGGACCTCGCCGCCCGCTACAGCCACAGCCTCGGGCCTCTCGACTTCGGCCTGAGCGTATTCGACGGCACCAGCCGGGATCCCTTCATCACCCCGCACGTGGATGAGCGCGGCATGGTGAGCCTGCGTCAGCACTACGAGAAGATCCGCCAGTTCAGCGTGGACGCCCAGCTCACCATCGAGTCGTGGCTGCTCAAGCTCGAAGCCCTTCACCGCGAAGGCGCCCGAAACCTCCTGGGAATGGAAGAGGACTACGC
>WTGD01000116.1 GCA_011523725.1 Nitrospinota bacterium | reverse complement strand
GATCAGGATCCATCCGACGCCAGGCATCAGCCCGTCTATCATGACCCCCAGGGAACCCAGCGCCTGTTCGTAGGTATCGACCAGGGAACGGACGATACGACTGGATATACGAGAGAACTTCCTGTCTACGAAAGGCGCTCCGGTACGGTAATACGCTACGGCCAATTGGATTTTGACCCTGACCGTGAAGAAGTTACTGCATTCCTGGCTGATGCGATTGAAGATTTCTCGGACGTGAAACGCTATACGAAGGCCCCGGACGTGCGAATTACCGGTCCCTCTACCCGGAAGGACAGAAATCGTGTCATTGCCGCCGTGAGGCTTGTAAACGCGTCACTGCCTCCGCAATACAAGATGACCGTGGGACCGCCATTGCCCGCGAGCGCATATGATTATGATCGCGATATTACCAGGGACAACACCATCCATATCCAGTTCAATCATGAAGATGTGGCGATTGCGCCTGACGCCGGCGGCATCACGTTTAATTATCCGGTTAACGCAGACGGCGATTTTGATGGCCATGAGATCAAGAGTTCGTTCATCGAGATAAACAAGGACGCGCCGGTATACATGGACTTTACGGACCGCCGTAACGTGATACTGATAGCGCATGAGTTAATGCATGCGTTGGGGCTCTTTGGAGGAGATCATGTAGACTGGGTCAGATTCGCCTCTATCCTGGAGGCATACAGCTCCATATATCTAGACGGCCAGAGCACACCCCCATATGGGCATCCGTTCGCCCAACCGATGTCTCTCCTTTATCCGGTAGACCGTGCGGCAATCAGGGCGCTTTATTCATTGCAACCCGGCGACTCTCCCTATTCGCTGGGGCCATGGAGCAGCGTAGCGACGCACATTCACGGGAATCGAAAGCATACTGGCTTTGGCGTGGCTTATCGCAACGGCTATGCGGAACCGTGGGCTTACGGTTACAATCCGCCGTTCGACCTGAGACAGAACACATCCCTTCGCGGAAGCGTCACCTGGCGAGGCACGCTGCTCGGCTTCACACCCCGGGTTCAGGCCGTTGCCGGGGATGCATCTGTAAGCGTGAATATGAGCAGTCTGACCGGTCGCGCCGACTTCACCGGGCTTGAGTATTGGCGCACGGATACAGTCTGGGGAGATGGAGACCTGACATATTCGATCGCCGTCCGCGGCAACACATTCAAGCAGACCGGCGGTGATGCCGGAATACTGACAGGGATATTTGTCGGTCAATCTCATGAGGGCGCAGCCGGAACCCTGGAGCGCAATGATCTGACCGCGGCGTTCGGCGCATCGCGGTAGAAATGAAAGACAATTGCCTCCGATAAGACCAGTCGCCCCGGCATTTATGACAATCGCCGTTTTTTCTGTAGATGCACCAGATGAGCCGCTTTGACGCCGGCGGAGGACAGGCGCGCCGCCCCCCGGCCCCAGCCATAGCAGACGATTGTCAGGACGCCTTCGACGCGGATGCCTTCCGCCTTCAGCACTTTGATTGCCCGCAACGCGGTGTTTCCACCCACCATAATATCGTCGATATATACGGCGCTCTCGGGCCGGGCGCCCTCTACGAGACGGCGCCTGCCGTATGTTTTCCGTTTATCACGGATGATGCAGGCTTCCATGTCAGGAAGCTGCGCGAGTACGGCGCCGACGGCCAGCGTTCCCGGAACGCCGCTACTGGCGACGGCCCGGGCATCGAAGAAGCCGCCGCGCAGTGCCCAGGCAAGCTGTTCACCGATCCAGCCTGCCCGGGCGCCGTTCGTCAGCGGAAGGCGCATGTCCAATAGCATGGAACGTCGCTGCCCCTTCCGGCTGACAATCGGCGATTCGGGGGTTCCGCGAATCAGGGCGTCACTCAGCAGGCGCCGCCATTCGCCGGCATCCCCCCGGCGCGCGTTCATCAGAAACGGAAATTCCCTCGGCATCCGCTAGATACCGTCGTCATCATCGATGCCGTCGTCATCAGAACTTGGAGGAGGATATCTTTTGACGTGCTTTTTCAAGATGACGGTCACCGAATTCTCGATACTTTCTTTACTCAAGGAATAACCTGTAACGCGGGAATTGCTGCCGGACCCGCTGTAAATCGTATCGTTTCTGACAGATACCTTGGTGGCTGGAGCGGAGGAACCTCTTGGGCCTATGGGTCCGGTCGGACCGCGAGCGCCTGTCGCGCCCGTGTATCCTCTGGGGCCGCGAGCACCTGTCGCGCCTTGCGGCCCCTGCGCTCCGGCTGCGCCATCCTGGCCGGGATCGCCCTTGGGGCCTTGTTCACCCTGCGGCCCGGTTTCGCCTCGTGGGCCCTGCGGGCCTTGCGGCCCTTGCAACCCACGTTCGCCCTGAGGGCCCTGGGGCCCTTGCACCCCGCGCTCGCCCTGCGGGCCGGTTTCGCCTCGTGGGCCCTGTTCCCCCCTGTCGCCTTTGGGGCCTGGCGCGCCGGGAAGACCCTGGCGGCCCGGATCGCCCGGCCGGCCTTGCTCTCCCCGCGGACCTTCCGGACCCCGCTCCCCCTGAGCGCCTTGCGGCCCCTGGGCTCCGTCCTCGCCCGGCTCGCCTTGCGGCCCCTGCTCGCCCAGCAGGCCCTGGGGGCCTTCGGGTCCGGCCGGTCCCGATACGGAAACGGACGAGAGGGTGGAGGAGATGAGGTCGAGGGTCCGGTTCATGGCGACGATGCCGTTGAAAATCGCCTCCAGGTCGACCTCGCTTTCCCTCTGCGCTTCGCCCTGCTGCTCCGCCGTTTCTTCGGTTGACTCTTCCGCCGTTTCTTCCTCTGTTTCCGTTTCCGTCTGCGTTTGCGTCGTCATGCGATTTCTCCTTTCTTTATCGGGTTCTCGAAAACGGCGGCGGCCCTGCACCGCAAATGCGGGGAAATGCGGGCAAATGCGCGCTTGCGGGGATTTCTTGATTGATTCGGCTTGTTTCGGGAGAGGGCGCGCCTGCGCGGGCCGCCGGGCGGGCGACAGGAATTCCGGTTCCCCGTCTTTACTTATCGGTCAAATTGCCTGTATAGTTCGTTGCAAACGCCGCAGATCGAAATCGTTCCGGATGATGCCTTCCTCCCGGGAGTCCGCGCTCTTCGGCTGCGACTTTCGTGCGCATCGCCGCCTTTCGGGAATTGCGCTGGATTTTCAGGGCGCAGGATAAAAACAGGGGGAAGACGATGAGGGTTCCGGCCGCTTTCCTGTCGTTCGTTCTCACGCTCTACGGCTGCGGCGGGGGCGGCGGAGGCGGTGGCAGTTTCCTTCCCGTCCCTGCCGCCATCGTGAACACCGCGGGGGTGGACATCCGGGATACGTGGAAATCCACCGAGCCGATCGCGTCCTATTTCGGTCTCGAAGGAGGCGGCGGCCTCCCCCGCTTCGAGGGCCTGGACGCGTCGGGGTATGCCGTCCTGGGCTCGAAGAACGGAATTACTTATGCACAAAGAATGTCGGGCCCGACGGACACGATCGACATCGACTTCACCGGGGCTTCCGAGGGGTATTTCGATTCGCTGCCGGATTTCGTGCGAGGGGGCATTGAGAGAGCCGGAAAGGCCTGGTCCCACAGGCTCAAGGACGTGCTCGGTCCCTACATGTCATACGATACGGTGGTGACCCGCAAGGGGATCGATAAGAACGGGTATACCATCCCACGCCTGGTGGACGGGATTCTGATTGAATTCGAGACGGATTACGGGAATCCCGAGTATAGGGACAATCCCTGGCGGGGTTCCAGCGCGACGTTTCGGTACCATCAGACGGTAGGAGAGGACTTTACAGTCAGGACGGGCTGGGTTGATGTGGCGGCAAGAACCATCACCAGAAGCCCATTGTGGTTCGCCGATATCGCCACTCACGAGATCGGCCACGCAATCGGGCATGACATGACACGCGAAGGTAGACCGAGGCCGGAGACGATTGCCCGTCACGTGGACTATGAGCGGGGGGTGTGGACCGGCCCGGCGTTGACGGCGGCCAACGGGGGCCGGAGCGTGGCCTTCCAGAAGGACCGCGACGGCGATCCGGATTTCGGCCACCTGGGCGCCTGCGCGATGATCATGTCCTATTGCGGTAATCTGAGGGCGATTCCCCATGAAATGGACTTCGCCTACATGAAGGACATCGGGTACACCGTTGCGGACGACTACCCTGCGGTGCCCGAGCTCTACAGCTACGGCGCGTGGGCGAAGCACTCGGCGTGGGTGGTCACGACGGCCCGGCACATGACCTTCACCTCCACGCGCATCACCGATCATATCGCGGTGGAAGCGGACGTTTTCGGGAACCCCTCCGGGGCGGATTTCGCCGCTGCGCACACCGGCACGCTGAGTTGGAGGGGATCGTTGCTGGCGAGCGATATGGCCAAATTCGCGCCCGTGTTCGGCGAGGATACGCTGGCCGGCGCGGTGCGGTTCACGAACCTTCAAACGGCGGTGGACGTGGAAGCGCGGGCCCGGCTGACAAGCTGGCGGAAATCCAGCCTGGCGTATGACGTGACGGTCGAGGCGAACGGCTTCACCGACGCGGACGGAAAAGTGGCGGGCGGGTTCTACGGCCCGGACCACGAGGAGGCGGCGGGGGTTCTGAATGACAAGGCGGAGAAGATTCTCGGCGCCTTCGGCGGGGATAAGATAAAAAACGCCGCGCCGGGCGAGACGAGGGATCGGATGGGCGGAGCCTTTCATTCCGCCGGGGATCCCGGGTCCGGGGTTGTGCAAAGAGCCGGTTTGCGCGTCGGTCGGCATCGAAGGTCACGTGGCGCGCGTAGGCGAGATGGTTTCGTGTTTCGTAGGGACAACCCCTCCTCGGGGTTGTCCTGCCCTCCGTGGTTGTCATTTCATAAGGACAGGCACGGAGGCCTGTCCCTACGGCAGACGGCGTTTTTTGTTTTCTTCACCCTGAATAGCCACCCTACCACCCTCACCCTGAGTAGCCGCCGAAGGTCAAACGCGACTGAGAAAGGAGTGTTTGTATCGAAGGGCGCTCTTCTCGGACAGGCGGCCGGCCCTCCCTCGTTACCGCGCGGTTTCGTTCGTCATTCCGGCGCATGCCGGAATCCAGAGCAGACAGGGGTACCAAATCGCAGGACGGCCAAGAAAAACGATAAAGCGAAAAGACAAATTCAAAAACAAAGTCCCTGGATTCCGGCATGCGCCGGAATGACGAGCAAAAGCGCATTCACTCACAGGGTTGTCGAACTTCCCTCTTCGGGAAGAGCCTCGGACAGGTCGCGGCTTGTCTCTACGGTCGTCATTCGGAGGGTCGTACAGGCGCCGCATACATGCGGCCCATGACCGTGCGGGAAAAAAGGCCGGGTCGCATTTATGTCGGACATGTATGTCCGACCTACACCAAAACGGCAAACCTTTCTCTCTTCGATCGGCCGATTCCTCCCGCATGGATCGAAACCGACCCGCATTTCCCCGCAATTGCCGTCATTCCCGAAATCGCGGACTGCGGTATCGTGCGCGCGGCGCGGGGAAGCGAACTCTCCCTCATCGGCCGGGTTCGATCTCCCTCATCGGCCGGGTCCGGTCGCGCGCAGCGGATGGAGCCGAAAAGAAAGGATGCGAGGGGTTTTCATGGAATCGAACCAAGGGCCGGACGCAAAGGCGGCGGTTTCCTCCCCGTCCGCACACCGCGCTTCGGGCGGGTTCGCCGCCCGCCGGCGGAGAAGCCGTGCGCATGGACCCGAAGGCGGCGCGGAAATGAAAATAATGATATTTTCCGTAAATATCGCTAAATTTCAGCAAAATTCGATAAATTTCCGAAAAATTTTTCTCTTGCAAACGGTTGTAATCACAAGAGTTATCATATGAATCTGAGTGTCGCGCACTAAGATATAGCGGCAAAAAAAGTTTTTCGCCTCCCGCGCATTTCCCCGCAACCGCCCGCATTTGCTCCCGCGACGCGTGACGCCGTCGAACGCTCGTTCCTCACTCGCGTCGAACCCTCCCTCCCCGGTCGGTCGAACCCTCGTTCCTCACTCGCGTTCGATATATACGAATCCCCCCGCCTGGGCTATAATCGCCCCATCCAATCAGCCGGCATCCGCATCACCACCTGGAGGAAGACATGGACGATCTCAGACGACACGCCGTCGACTACCTCGACGGCCAGGCGGGCGAGGCGCGCGAGATCGCCCGCGAAATCTGGAACTTCGCGGAAATCGCCCTGGAGGAATTCAAGTCCGCGGAACTGCTCGAAGACGTGCTCGAACAACACGGGTTCGAGGTGCAACGCGGCGTGGGCGACCTGCCCACCGCCTTCATCGCGAGGTGGGGCGATAGCGGCCCCGCCGTGGGGATTCTCGGGGAATACGACGCGCTGCCCCACTGCGGCGATTCCCACGAGAAACAGGGCCACGGCTGCGGGCACAACCTCTTCGGCACGGCCAGCGCCTACGCGGCCATCGGCGCGGCGCGCGCGCTGCGCGAATCGGGAGCGAAAGGCCGGGTCGTGTGCTTCGGCTGCCCGGCGGAGGAGACCCTGGAGGGCAAGGTGTACATGGCGCGCGACGGCGCTTTCGACGGGCTCGACGCCGCTGTCACCTGGCATCCCGGCGAGAAGAACTTCACCCGGGGCGGCAGCACCAATGCGATGGATTCCATCGTCTTCGAGTTTTATGGCGAGACGGCCCACTCGGCCCGCGACCCGTGGAACGGCAGAAGCGCGCTCGACGGCGTGGAAATCATGAACTACGGCGTCAACATGATGCGCGAGCACGTCATCGAGCCGGTCAAGATTCACTACGTCATCACCGACGGCGGGGTGGCGCCCAACGTCGTGCCCTCCTATTCGCGCGTGTGGTACTACGTCCGCGCGCCCAAGCGGTCGATGGTCAACGAGCTGAGCGAGCGCGTGCGAAACTGCGCGAAGGCCGGCGCGCTGGCTTCGGGCACCACGATGAAGGAGACCCTCCTCACCGCCGTGTACGAGAACCTTCCCAACAGCGCTCTCGCCCACTGCGTGCAGCGGAACCTCGAATTCGTGGGCGCCCACTCCTATACGGAGGAAGCGAAGGAATTCGCCCGGAAACTGGGCTACGAGGAGCCGCTCTCGGAGGATGTCTCTCCCCTCGACCCGGCGGACATCCGCCCGAGCAACGAGCGCGGCAACGTGAGCTGGCTCACGCCCCTGGGCAACCTGATGGTCACCTGTCACGCGCCGGGGACGCCGGGGCACTCATGGCTCGCCACGCAGCAATACGGGATGGAAATCGGAGAAAAGGGCATGATGACCGCCGCCAAGACCATGGCGGCCACCGCGCTGGAACTCATCGGCGATGAAAGCGTACTCAAGCAGGTGCGAGAGGAGTTCGAAGAGAAGACGAGAGGCTTCGCCTACGACCCCCTCATCCCCGAGGGACAAAAACCGAACCCCCTGGGCATGAGGTAGAAATTACCGGCGAATCAATCACCCAGAATCAGGAGAACGAATGATGAAGTTCGGCGTCGCGATTTTCCCCACTGACTATTCCATCGCCCCGCACCGGGTCGCCAAAGAGGCGGAAGACAGGGGTTTCGAGTCCATCTTCTTCCCGGAGCACACCCACATTCCGGCGAGCAGAAAAACCCCCTGGCCCGGCGGCGCGGAACTCCCGAAGGAATACTCCCACTCGCTCGATCTTTTCGTGGCGCTCGGGGCCGCGGCGGCGGCGACGGAAAAAATCATGCTCGGTACGGGCATATGCCTCGTCATCGAGCGCGACCCCATCACCCTCGCCAACGAGGTGGCCACGCTCGATCATATCTCGAACGGCCGGGTGCTCTTCGGCGTGGGCGGCGGCTGGAACCGCGAGGAGATGGAAAACCACGGAACGAACTACGAGAAGCGCTGGATCGTCCTGCGCGAGCGCATCGAGGCCATGAAAGCCATTTGGACGGAAGACGAGGCGAGCTACCATGGAGACTTCGTGGATTTCGAGCGCATCTGGTCCTGGCCCAAGCCGGTTCAGAAGCCGCACCCGCCGATTTTCGTGGGCGGAAACGGGGCGAGAACGCTGGATCGCGTGGTGCGCTACGGGGATGAATGGATGCCGTTGCCGCGCGGGGGCCTGGACCTCTCGCCGCGAATCCGGGAGCTTCAGGATCTGGCCGCCAAGGCAGGACGCGCGCCCATTCCGGTCACCATCTTCTTCGCGCCCCCGGATATCGAGCAGTTGCGCGCCTTCGAGGACCTGGGCGTGGGCAGGTGCCTCTTCCACCTCCCCTCGGCGGAGGAAGACGTGATTTTGCCGAAACTCGACGAGCTGGCCGGCGTCGTGGCGCAATACGGTTAAGACAAAAAAGTCCCCGACGGATGGAAGCCCGCCGAGGGCTTATGCGTTCGGATGCGGCTAGTGGCAGATGATCCCGTTTTTCTCGGCATATTGCTGGTGATAGTCCTCGCCCATCCAGAATCGTGACGCCGGGGTAATCTCGGTCACTATCGGCCCCCAGTGGCGCCCGGATTCCTCCTGCTCCTGCTTGGAAGACTGCGCAGCGGCCTCCTGCTCGGGCGAGAAGAAATAAACCGCCGAGCGGTACTGGGTGCCCACGTCGGGACCCTGGCGGTTCAGGGTGCACGGGTCGTGAATCCGCCAGAACAAATCCAAAAGTTCCTGATAAGAAATTTTTTCGGGTTCAAACTCCAGATAGACGACTTCCGCATGCCCCGTGCGGCCCGTGCATACCTCCCTGTAGGTGGGTTCGTCCTTCGCGCCACCCGAATATCCCACCGCGGTGTACGCCACGCCTTCCACCTTACGAAAAGCCGCCTCTATCCCCCAGAAACAACCTGCGCCGAACATGGCCTTTTCCATAAATTACGCTCCTCGCTGAAAAGAGAAGAACTACGGCTCTACTTCCACGCTACCGGGCGAGCCTTCCACCACCTCGCCGAATACGGCGGCGGGAGCCACGCCGGCCCCGTGTAGTTCATCCAAAAGCACTCCCGCCTTGTCCGCATCCACGGCGATGATGAGTCCGCCGGATGTCTGCGCATCGTTGAGCAAGGCGAGCATCTCCTCATCGACGCCCGATTTCGTCTCGACGAACGGCTTCGTCCACAAGCGGTTGCGCTCGCCCCCTCCCGCCGTGCCAGCGATGGCGTGGGGGAGCAAGTCCTCGAACCGGGGGACATCGGAAAAAACGACCCGCGCCCGAGCGCCGCTGGCCTCCATCACGTTATGCAGATGACCCAGGAGGCCGAACCCGGTGACGTCCGTGCAGGCGTTTACGCCCACGCGCATCATGCACTCGCTCGCCTTTTTGTTGAGGGTCTTCATCGATTCCACAGCCTCTTCGAACACGCCGTCGCGAAGCGAACCATTTTTCCCGAAAATGCCGCGCGCGGCCCGCACCACCGGATTCACCTGCTTCGTCACATTGGTGACGACGCCGGTGCCGATTTCCTTCGTTAATACGAGTTTATCACCCGGTTTCGCTCCCTGGTTCGTCACCATTTTCCTGGGGTCGACCGTTCCCGTGACGGCAATACCGTATTTGGGTTCCACGTCATCCACGCTGTGGCCACCCACGATGACGCCGCCCGCCTCGCGCATCTTGTCCGCGCCGCCGGCAAGAATTCTCCCCAGTACGTCCAGGCCGATGTGGCAGGGGAAACCCACCAGGTTCAGCCCGGTAATCGGCTGCGCACCCATGGTGAAGCAATCGCTCAGCGCGTTGGCGGCGGCTATCTGGCCGTAGTCGTAGGGATCGTCCACGATGGGCGTGAAGAAATCCACCGTCTGGACGATGGCCAGATCCTCTCTGAGCCGATACACGCCCGTATCGTCCCCCGCGTTCGTCCCATAGAGAAGATTCGGGTCCGAAAACGGTTCGAACTGGCTCAAAGCCTCTCGCAGGTCCTCCGGACCCAGCTTCGAGCCTCACCCCCCCGCCTTGACCATCCGGGTAAGCTGTACTTTTCTCTCAGAAGCAGTCGCCATTTCCTTACCTCAAATCTCGACACGGCTTGGGAAAATCCCCATCAGCAGGGATAATAATACATCTCCGGGGGATAGACAAAAAACGCACCTTCACTCTCGCGCCAGATTCACAGCACTGAAAGGAAACCCGAATGAAAGTCGTGATTTCTGATGATTATCAAGACTGCATCCGCCACCTCGATTGTTTCTCTAAAATGGCGGAGCATGATGTTACCATCCACAACGACACACTCGACGACATCGACGCACTCGCAGGGCGGTTCCGGGACGCGGAAGCCATCGTCCTCATCAGGGAGCGCACCCACATTACGGAAGAATTGCTCGCAAGACTCCCCAATCTCAAAATCGTGAGTCAGACGGGCGCTGGCTTCGGCGGGCACGTCGACCTGGAAGCCTGCACGCGCCACAAGGTGGCCGTGGCCGCGGGAGGCACGGGCACCCATTCCACGTGCGAACTCACCTGGGGACTCATCCACTGCGCCATGCGCTCCATCCCCCAGGAGATCGGGAATCTGGCGGAGGGCGGCTGGCAGACAACGCTGGGCGAAGACCTGTTCGGCAAGACGCTCGGCGTGTATTCCTACGGCAACATCGGCAGCCAAGTGGCCGCCGTGGGAAAAGCCTTCGGCATGAACGTCATCACCTACGGCAGGGAGGGTTCCGGCGAGCGCGCCCGGGCGGACGGCGTTCCGATGGCCGACAGCAAAGAAGCGCTATTCGCGGAGGCCGACATCGTGAGTCTCCATATTCGCCTGATCCCCCAGACGAGAGGTATCGTGACGGCGAAGGATTTGAGTCTCATGAAACCGAGCGCCCTATTGGTGAACACCAGCCGAGCCGGGCTGATAGAAGAAGGCGCCCTCGAGGCGGCGCTCAAGGCGGGCAGGCCCGGTTTCGCCGCAGTGGACGTTTATGAGCAGGAACCGGTCCGGGGAGCCGAACACCCGCTCCTGAGCATGGAAAACGCAGTTTGCACACCCCATCTGGGCTACGTCACGCGCGGCACGTTCGAGAGATATTTCGGAATCGCCTTCGATCAAATCAACGCTTTCGCCGATGGGAACCCGATAAACATCCACAACCCCGAAGCACTGGATTGAGGGCTATTCCGCGTCGATCCTGCATTCGGCTTGATTTTTCGCGCGTGCCGGTGTTCAATCGCCTCCCGAAGCCGCGAAATTACTTCCACATTCGAGGTCGTCAGCTTGGATTTTTCATTCAACGAGCGCCAGGAACTCATGCGCCGCACGCTGCATGAGCTTCTAGAACGAGTATGCCCCCCTGAGTACGCAATGGAGTGCGATAAAAAGGGCGAAGCCCCCGTCGAGGCGTACAAGGCTCTGGCCGATGACGGCTGGATAGGGGTGTCCACACCCGAGGAATACGGCGGTATGGGTGGCGATGCCCTTGATCTGGCTCTCGTCCTAGAAACCGCAGGAATGCACTACTTGGACCTCGCCACCATGATTTTCAGAAACGTCTGCTACGGCGTGGACGCTCTCCTCGAAAGTGGAACAGACGCGCAGAAAAAAGACTTCATCCCCGCCACCATCCAGGGAGAGAAGTATTTCGCGTTCAGCCTCACCGAACCGGATGCCGGCTCGGACGCGGCGGCCATCATCACCCGTGCAGATCGGGAAGAAGACCGCTTCCGCCTTACGGGCACCAAAAACTTCACCTCCGGTATGCCGACGGCCACGCACATTCTCGTCGCCGCGCGAACGGACAACTCCGGTGCCAAGCACGAGGGCATCACGAATTTCATCGTCCCCGCCGACGCCGAAGGCGTTAGCTGGTCGAAGCTCGATCTGCTCGGCCACAGGGCGATGGGCACTTGCGTTGTGCATTATGACGCTGTGGAGGCGAGCGATGCCCATGTTCTAGGAAATGTAGGGGACGGCTGGAAAGGTCTTATGGCCTATATCACCACCGAGCGCTTGTGCCTCTCCGCTGCGCGTACGGGCGCGGCGGCGGCGGCCCTGGAGTTGGCTCTCAATCACGCGAAAGAGAGGAAACAGTTCGGCCGCCCCATCGGCAAATTCCAGGCCGTCAGCCACATGCTCACCGAAATGCACATGCTTGTCGATACCGCGAAGCTCCAAGTCTACCGGTTCGCCTGGCTGGTCTCACAGGGAAAGGCCGGGCGTATCGAGGCGGCGACGCTCAAACTCTATGCAGGAGAAGCCTACAAGCGGGTGGCCGACCTGGGTGTGCAGGTGATGGG
>WTGD01000274.1 GCA_011523725.1 Nitrospinota bacterium | reverse complement strand
TCTCATGGATCGAAGATGAAACAAATGCAGATGAGAACCGCCTCAGAAACCGGATACGCAAAAATATCATACCGGCAATTCAGGAGCATGTCGGGGATGCGGCCATCAGCGGAATCGCCAGGAGCGCGGAGATATCTGCCCCGCTTGCTTCCCTTGTGGATGAAATGTCCAGGGATTTGATTGTGAAATTCATCCGTGAAGACAATGGGGAACTCGTCGTTTCCCCGCTGGAGGCAGTGAAGGAACTCGCTCCATCGCTGAGAGCGGAGATTTGGCGTACGGCACTTGCAATGCCCAGAGACGAACTGCCCGCCCAGGCCGGCAGACGCGCTCTGCGGAAATGGATTGAAGGCCTGGATAGCCTGGCAATGGGAGACAAGCCCTCGGGTGCGTTGAGTTTGCCGGGCGACTTGGAGGCGAGAAAGGAATATGACCGCCTCATCTTCGGGAGTCCCCTTGTTGATTCGAAGTTGCTCGATGAGAAAAAACTGCGGGTTCCAGGCAAGACGGTTCATCATTCACTAGGCCTTGCGATAGAAGCGTCATGCGATTTTGCGCATCATCAAAACGGGGCATGGGAGGCGTGTTTCGATGTAGAGAAGCTGGGCGCGAATGCCTGTATCCGGACCCGGCGTGATGGAGATCGATTCCATCCATTGGGACGAACAAAAGCGAAGAAACTCAAGGATTACTTCATAAAGCGGAAAATACCGAAATCCTTGAGGAATCGAATACCTCTCCTGGCCGTAGGCGATAAGGTGGCATGGATCATAGGCCATCAGGTTTCAGCGGAATTCGTGCTTGATGGGGATGAGAAGAGGGGGGTCGCCCTTAAAGCGTTGCTGGAGAATGAAGACAGTAAGCTCTTAAGTTCGTTGGGTTATTGATTTGAAGTTTAACTCGTAGACGGATAGGAAAAATCTTGATAACTTGTGATTAGAGTTTAGGAAGCCGCTCACCCGAAAAAGAAGGGATGTATTTTGAACCAATTTTATAAGAATTTGGCGCTTTGGCTGATTATCGGGTTGATAATGGTTGGTTTGTTTCAAGCCTTCAATAGCCCGCGCTCGACCGACCGAACGGTTGTCTACAGCGATTTCCTGCAAGCGGTTGCAGATGGACAGGTGAGCGAAGTGATTGTCCAGGGAGACAACATCCGGGGTCGCTACCTGAGCGGCAGGTCCTTTCACACCCACGCCCCTAAAGACCCTAAATTGATCGATACTCTCAGAGCCAAAGGCGTTCGCATCACGGCGCAGCCCGTAGAGCAAAACTCCTGGTATATGAACATGTTGTTGAGTTGGTTGCCGATGCTGGTGATGTTGGGCGTCTGGATTTTCTTCATGCGCCAGATGCAAATGGGCGGCTCCAAAGCGCTGTCGTTTGGGAAAAGCAAAGCGCGTATGATGCCCGAATCCGCGAAGAAAAAGATTACGTTCGCAGATGTGGCCGGCATCGAGGAAGCCAAGGAAGAACTCGAAGAACTCGTTGATTTTCTCCGCGATCCCCAAAAGTTCACGCGCCTGGGCGCACGTATTCCCAAGGGTGTTCTTATGGTTGGTCCTCCGGGTACGGGTAAAACCCTGCTGGCGCGGGCCATCGCGGGCGAGGCGGATGTGCCGTTTTTCTCAATAAGCGGTTCGAGTTTTGTGGAGATGTTTGTCGGGGTCGGGGCGTCGCGCGTCCGGGATTTGTTCGAGCAGGGCAAAGCAAATGCGCCTTGCATCATTTTCATCGATGAGATTGATGCCGTCGGGCGGCATCGGGGCGCCGGCTTGGGTGGCGGTCACGATGAGCGTGAGCAAACGCTCAATCAACTTCTTGTCGAGATGGACGGTTTCGAATCGAATGACGGGGTCATCCTGATGGCGGCGACGAACCGGCCGGACGTGCTGGATCCGGCGCTGCTGCGGCCGGGCCGCTTTGACCGTCAGATTGTCGTTTCCTTGCCCGACATCAAAGGGCGCTTGGCCATTTTGAAGGTGCATGCCGTAAAGGTGCCGCTTGATGAATCCGTCGACTTGAATCTCATCGCGCGCGGAACCCCGCGATTCGCGGGCGCTGACCTGGCGAACCTTTTGAACGAATCCGCACTCCTTGCGGCGCGCCGGGGCAAGCAGTCCGTTGAAAATGAAGACTTGATGGAAGCGAAGGATAAAGTCTTGATGGGCAAAGAGCGTCGCAGTATGGCGCTCAGCGAAAAAGAGAAGAAGAATACGGCTTACCACGAAGCGGGGCACGCCCTTGTGTCCTTGTTGATACCCGGGACGGATCCAGTAGAGAAGGTGACGATCATCCCAAGAGGTTTTTCGTTGGGAAGTACGTGGTCTTCGCCTCTCGAGGATCGCTACAGCAACGACAAGACATTCTTGACGAACCAGCTCGCTTGCCTGATGGGTGGACGTGCGGCGGAGATGTTGGTCTTTGAAGAATTAACGACGGGGGCAAAAGCCGATATCCAGACGGCCACTGACTTGGCGAGAAGCATGGTTTGTGAATGGGGCATGAGCGAAAAGCTCGGTCCTTTGGCATACGGGAAAAAACATGAGCAAATCTTTTTGGGCCGTGAAATCTCCCAGCACAGGGACTACAGCGACCAGGTGGCCCTGGAAATCGATAATGAAGTGAAGAATATGGTTTCGTCGAGTTATGAGAGAGCGTACAAGTTGCTTGAGGAAAATCGGGACAAGCTCGATTTGCTCGCCAATGCGCTGCTTGAATATGAAACCATCGATCTCAAAGACATCGAGTCTTTGATGGAAACCGGGAAGATTTCCAGGAGTCGTAAGAGGAAAGACGAGGTTGGCGAAGGAAACACCCCTGTCTCTCCGGAGCCGGAGGAAAAACCTCGTGATGACCCTAAGACGTCGCCGACGGACCTGGCGCCCGGCCAAGCCTAGTTTCTCCTTATACTTCGATTTATCATCGAGCACAGGAGTGCCTCTGAATTTTGGCGCTTTATACGTGAATGCCCGAATGGGCTGGTGTTGTATTTATTGCGTCGAGGAGAAAAATGGCGAAGCTCTGTGTGAATGTGGACCACGTTGCCACCATCCGTGAAGCGCGGAAGACGAATGAACCCGATCCGGTGGCGGCTGCGCTTATTGCCGAGCGTGCGGGCGCGATCGGCATCACCATTCACCTGCGTGAAGACAGAAGACATATCCAGGACAGGGATTTGAAATTGATGCGCCAAGTGGTACGAGGAAAGCTCAACCTGGAGATGGCCCCGGTATCCGAGATGAAGGACATTGCGCTTGATGTGAAACCGGAGCAGGTTACCCTGGTTCCAGAGCGACGAGAAGAGATAACGACCGAGGGCGGCTTGGACGTGGCGGGCAACATCGAACAGATAGCCGGCTTGATGAAGCCGCTGCGAGGAGCGGGGCTTCTCCTGAGTCTGTTTATCGACCCGCATCCTGAGCAGATTGAAGCCGCCAAGGAATTAGGCGCAGATTTCCTGGAATTGAACACGGCGGCATACTCTGAAGCCAAAGGTCATGTTTCCCAAGAAAAAGAGTTGGCCTCGCTCCGGAATGCTGCTTTGCAGACCCACGAACTCGGCATCGGCGTTCACGCGGGTCACGGCCTCACCTACCTCAATGTGGAAGCCGTGGCCTCTCTGCCCCACCTGCAGGAGTTGAACATCGGCCACAGCATCGTCTCGCATTCTGTTTTTGTCGGTTTTGAAAGGGCCGTGCGCGAGATGTCGGATATCATCGAAAGAGTGGGTACTACCTAAACATGCCGATTCCCGTTGTTACCGCCCAGGAAATGTCGAACATCGACAATCGGGCGATCCAAGAATATGGCATTCCTTCCACATGCTTGATGGAAACGGCAGGTGCAAAATCCGCTCAAAATATATGGGAAAAAATTGGCAGAAAAGATTGCCGTGTTCTGATTGTTTGCGGAAAAGGGAACAACGGTGGGGACGGCTTCGTCATTGCCAGACATTTGCTCAATGCCGGGGCCGATGTCGACGTCGCAATTTTATTCCCGCTGAATGAAGCGAAAGGCGACTCGGCCGTTTTTTTGAAGTCTCTTGAAAAGATGAAAGTTTCCATCTTCGAGGTGGAGGAGGAGAACACCTCACGTTTGGAAGCTTTGGTGAAAAATGCGGACCTGATAGTAGACGCCATTCTGGGAACCGGGTTTCAGCCGCCTGCCCGTGGCCTTCCGGAGAAAGTCATCCGCATCCTTTCCGCGCATGAGACCCCGATAGTCGCCATCGATATGCCATCCGGGCTCGACGCCACGACAGGCGGGGCTGAACTCCCGTATATCCATGCGAAAATGACCCTGGCGTTGGGCGGTCTCAAGCGGGGGCATCTTCTCATGCCGGCTGCTGAGCATGTGGGCGAGGTGATATCTCTTGATATCGGAATTCCGCACGAGTGTCTGAAAGAAGAAAACATTTTGCTCCACGTCACGGAACCTTCCGACGTAGCTTCAAATCTGCCTGAAAGACGCCCCGATGCGCATAAAGGGGATGCCGGCCATCTTTTATTGATAGCCGGCGCGCCCGGCATGTCGGGAGCCGCATTGATGACGGCCATGTCGGCCCTTCGTACGGGCGCAGGCCGGGTGACGCTTGCGGTGCCTGAAAGTATTTCTCCTTTGGTGGAGAGCAAATACCCTGAAGTCATGACGTTGTCTTTGCCGGCCACGGAGTCTGGATCTGTTGACGCTTCGGCATTCGATTTTCTCGTTGAGCGCTCAGAAGACATGAGTGCCTTGGTTATCGGACCCGGGCTTCTGACGAACCCGAGAACAATTGAGCTTGTCCATTTGCTCATCCAGCACATTGACGCCCCCGTCGTCCTCGATGCCGATGGGTTGAATGCGCTTGCCCAGGATTTGACCATCCTGGACGGCAGGCTCGCTCAACTGCTCCTGACACCACACCCTGGAGAAATGGCGAGGCTCCTTGGAATCTCAACGAGAGAAGTGCAAGAAGATCGCATTACACACGCAAACTCATTTGCCTCGCATCATCAGCTTGACATCGCCTTAAAGGGCTGGGGAACAATTGTCGCCATTTCGGATGGGGAGATGTGGTACAACCCCACCGGAAATTCCAATATGGCCACCGCTGGCAGTGGAGACGTATTGGCGGGCGTTATCGGCGCCTTGCTCGCCCAGGGGCTTTCCCGAAAGTGGTCTTTGATATGCGGAGTTTTTTTGCATGGCTTGTCTGGGGAGTTGGCGTCCCTGGAATTGGGTGGGCTCGGAATCACGGCAACCGATATTTTGCAGGCCCTTCCCAAGGCGAGAAGGAAAGTGTTCATGGAAGCAGGAGGCTCCAAAACTGCTTGAATTTCCCTTTGAGATGCGAAGTGGTTCGGTAGAGCAAACAGCCGAACTGGGCGCTCGCCTGGCGAAAGTATCGAGACCCGGCGAGGTCATTTTGCTCGATGGTGACTTGGGCGCAGGAAAAACCGTATTCGCAAAAGGTTTCATCGAGTCCATGCCCGGGGGAGAAGGGCAAATTATCAGAAGCCCCACGTTTATCTATATTCACCATTATCCAACCATGCCGCCCGCTCATCACATCGACTTGTATCGGCTTCCCAAAGATTCAGACCTGATGGAAATGGGATTGTGGGATCATATCGGCGAGAGCGATATTGTATTGATCGAGTGGCCCAACCATGTGGAGAAATGGCGGTTCTCTGTATCGACGCACGTCAAGTTTGAGATTGTGGGAGATGAAAGTCGGCACCTATACTTTCACCGGCCATGAGATATTTCTTCTTTACAAAGAAAGGAAAGGGTGGCACTCTTACAGGGCATTGTTTTTACTTGTTTTCTTTGATGCAGCGGACGTAACCGGTACGAGAAAATAAATTTCACGGTTCTGGAGGGGTGAGTTTTTTGTCGTAGATATGACATGTGCTGTCGTTGAATACCGCCTGTGTTTCAGAAGGTTTGCGATGCTTTTCCGTAAGATGCTGAGAACGGTATTGCTGGGCTTTCTGCTCGTGATGGGCGGGACGATTGCCTATTTCCTTTTGGGTTCTTCAGATCATCAACTCAATATAGGAGAAATCTCGCTCACGGACTCGGATGCGGACCTCAACATCAATAAAGTGCATGTTGTCCAAAACACGGAAGGCATCAGGGAATGGGAGTTATGGGCTGACTCCGCCAAGGTGTACCGCCAAAAAGGCTTGACCATTCTCAAGAACCTGAAGCTCCGGTTTTATCCGAAAGAAGGTGAGCCCGCGCATGTGACTGCTCAAGAAGGAACCATGCAGAATGAAAGTCGGAATATCAGGATCAGCGGCAATGTTACCATCCTGGCTTCCAATGGCGTTTCGATGAAAACGGATTCTTTGTATTTTCGCTCAAAAGAGAAACGCATTGATTCGGATTCGCGTGTTTTGATGGAAGGGGCTCGTTTTCGTCTGGTCGGTACCGGTCTGCAGGGGCGAACCGATATCGGGAAATACAAACTGAAGGAGAAAGTGAGCGCTACGATATACGGTGCGAGCGGTTACTCCCTCAAGGAGGAAAGAGGAAATAAGTTGACTCGCGCCAACTAAAGGGGCATACGGCCAATCCCTGATGGAGGGCTGTTTTGAAAAACTACCGCCTGAAACGTCTCCCCCTCATTGGCTTGGGGATATGCCTGGGTTTTTTGGTGTGGAGTGGCACTTCCTTATCCGCCCAGGAAAAAAACAAGAAAAGTAACTTAAACCGCAAGGCGCAGATCCACATTGTCTCCGATAAAATGGAAGTAAACAGTCGGAAGAACCTCATCGTGTTCATCGGGAACGTGGAAGCGAACCAGGGGAAGATAAAACTAAAGGCGAATCGCCTCGAAATATATACGCTGGAGACCAAACGATTCGGTTCGAAGCGAAAGTCAACTCCCAGGGACAGGGCAGGGGAAATCGATAGAATCGTGGCCCTTGGAAACGTAGAGATGGATCAAGCAAAACGAAGGTTCGCCACTGCCGCCCGCCTCGAATATCGAGAATCCACCGGCATCGCTGTCTTGACCGGGAACCCTCGCGTATGGGAAGGCAAGAATCGGCTGGTCGGCGCCAAAATCGAGTTGAATTTGAAAGAAGACAAAACGATAGTTCATGGCTCGCCTCGCCGGAGAGTCAGCGTTACCCTTTTCCCTTCCAGCGAGACACCCCGCCGTAAAAAATCAAACTAGATTCCATGTCCACGCGAACCGATTGTACGGCTGTACAACGTGAAGGTGCTATTTCTGTTCACGCCACCAACTTAACGAAAAGCTATTCAGGCCGAACGGTTGTCTCCGGCGTGGAGCTGGAAGTGCATCCCGGTGAAGTCGTGGGTTTGCTTGGGCCAAACGGGGCAGGCAAGACGACGATATTTTATATGATTGTCGGATTGATAGCCCCTGATGCGGGAAAAATTTTTTTGAATGGCATGGAAATCACCGACCAGCCGATGTATATGCGCGCCAAGCAGGGGCTCAGCTATTTACCTCAGGAGGCATCCGTATTTCGGCGTCTTTCCGTGAGGCAAAACATCATGGCCGTGCTTGAATTGGTTTTGCGTGATCCAGGCCAACGCGAGAGGCGGTTAAATGAGATTTTGGATGATTTGGATATGCAGCATATTCAAGCCGTGAAGGGATATGCCCTCTCCGGTGGTGAAAGAAGGCGCGTGGAAATTGCCCGGGCATTGGCCACAAATCCCACTTTTATGCTCCTCGATGAGCCTTTCGCCGGCATTGACCCCATCGTGGTTCACGATATTCAGGAAATAGTGGTGGGTTTGAAGGCTCGCGGAATTGGAGTCATCATCACAGACCATAACGTGCGCGAAGCTCTTCAGATATCCGACAGGGCTTATATTATCAATGAGGGGCGGATATTGGAGTCCGGCGCCCCGGAGGAAATCGCTGCGAGCGAGAAGGCCCGGGATGTTTATCTGGGCGAAAAATTTCGTCTTTGAGGTGAAGGAAACCCACGTGGTTTTGCAGCATAAGATGTCAATGAGGGCGGAGCAGCGTCTCGTCATGACCGCCATGTTGCGGCAGGCGATTGGCCTCCTGCCTCTGAACCGCACGGAAATGCAGCAAGCCGTTCAGCAGGAAATGTTGAATAATCCCTTGTTGGAAGAAACTCATGATGAAGAAAAAGAAATCGTTGATGGTGAGATGCCGGAATTGAGGGTTGATGTTCCCGAAAATCAAAATGATGAAAGAGGTGAGGTAGAGATCGATTGGGAAAACATCGCGCAGGACAATTTTGATGATTTCTCGTCCCCAATCCCCGTTGATGATTTCCCCTCCTATGAACAGAGTCTGGCGCGGCCCGATACGTTGTATGAACACCTGGAGCGGCAATTGGGTCTTTCGGTGGTTCCTGAGCCGATAGCAAGGGTCGCCGAGCAAATTATCGGGAACGTAAATGAGGAAGGTTATCTTGAGGCTGACGCGGAAGAGTTGGCGGCCAATGTAGGTCTTGGGTCCCTCGAGGCTGACAGGGCATTGGGATTGGTGCAGGGATTCAGTCCGTCCGGAGTTGCTGCGAGAACACTTCAGGAATGCCTTCTCATACAATTGAAAAATAATGAATTATCTACAAGAAATAATAATTCTTTCTTGGATTTGGCGAGAGTCTTGGTGCAAGGAGACATCGAGAAGATAGGTGAGCCTCAATACGCGAAACTCGCCAAGGCCAACGGTGTCGATGTGGAGGACATCGTCCAGGCCATCCACATCATTCGGAGTCTCGACCCTTATCCGGGACTACGTTTTTTTGAGCAACGAGTGGAGACAGTGATCCCGGATGTGAGTGTCACCAAAAGAGGAGATGCGTATCAGGTGACTCTCAATGACGATGGCTTGCCACTCCTGCGTGTGAATTCTCAGTATGCCGCCATGGCCGTCGACAAAGCGGGAACTTCGCCCGATACGCGGAAATATCTGGAGGAAAAATTAAGGGCGGCTGCCTGGTTCGTCAAAAGTATAGAACAAAGAAGACAGACGATTCTGAAAGTTTGCCGAAGTATTGTGCGCTTCCAAAAAGATTTCCTGGATCATGGCGTGAGTCACCTGAAGCCCCTGATCCTGAGGGATGTGGCGCAAGATATCGAGATGCACGAATCGACCGTGAGTCGTGTTACGACGGGCAAGTATATGGATACCCCACAGGGTGTTTTGAGTTTCAAGTATTTTTTTCACAGCGGCCTGGAGTCGGATGCGGGGGAGAACACCTCTTCGGTGGCCGTAAAGGAAATCATCAGGAAAATGGTGGCGCAGGAAAACCCTGAGGAGCCGCTCACCGATCAAAAAATTGCGGATAGACTCAAACAGGACAACGTGGCGATAGCGAGGCGAACGGTGACGAAATACCGCAGGGAACTCCGCATCTCTCCCACCAGCAAAAGACGCAAGATGCGCCAATAACATCCAGGTGCGGTTCGTTCCTGGGCTCATCATTCTCACCTGCGCACTCCATGTTTCGCAGGGGCGACTCACGAAGTTCCCTGGATTCATGGTTTATCTGAAAAAAAGAGAAATATTTGTTATTATCCGCATAGGCGGACGTTCCATTTTCCGGTACGCGGCATGGCGTCTCAAGGGTTTCGTATCGGATGTTCATTTGGATCTCCCAGAACGGAGCGTTGAGTCTCCCGGGTGTATTGAGCATCGAGGAACGTGATGAGCAAGCTCTCCGTATCTCAATTGTATGAAGATCTGCGGGAGGAGTTGAAGCTGTCCGTACTTTCGGGCGAGGCTGGCATGAGCCGTCAGATCAATCATACGCACTTTCAAAAAAACGGTTTGCCGCTCGCCGGTTTTCTGAAAGCCGTACATCCCGATAGGGTTCAGGTATGGGGCAGCACGGAGGTTCGTTTCCTTGAGGACCTCGATGAGGAGAAGCGGATCGAGGCGGTGCGCAAATATTTTCGCATGCCCTTGTGCGCGGTGTTAGTCACAGGCGGGAAAGATATCTTCCCGGGCATCCGCGAAGCGTCCAACGATTCCAACGTGCCGATTATCGTCTCAGGACTGCCCGGCAAGGAATTGATGCCCAGGTTGTCGGGATATCTGGAGGAGCACCTCTCTCTCCATGCGCGGCTGCACGGCGTCCTCGTTGATTTGTACGGAGTGGGGGTGCTCATTCAGGGCAAGAGCGGCATCGGGAAAAGCGAATGCGCTCTCCATTTGGTCACGCGGGGGCACCGGCTCGTTGCCGATGACGTGGTGGACATCCAGTTGCGCGGGAATGAGTTGGTCGGAAAAAGCACCGAATTGCTCAAGCACCATATCGAGGTCAGAGGGCTGGGGGTTCTGAACCTGAAGGACCTCTTCGGCGTCGTGGCGATTCGATACGAAAAAAACGTCGAGATGATCGTCGAGTTGATTCCCTTGACCCCGGATTTGCCTTTCGAGCGTCTGGGAATCGACATCGAAACCCAAGATATCCTGGGCAAGTGCCTGCCGCACGTGAAAATTCCTGTTGCTCCCGGGAGGAATATCCCCACGCTCATTGAGGTGGCGGCCAGGAACCTGCTGCTGCAAAGAATGGGTTATTTCTCCGCCGAGGAGTTCAGCCGGACACTTTCCGCTCAAATTGCTCTCGGGGCGACGAGTTAGCCGGGAAGAGGAAAAAAGAGGTTTTGCTGCATGATTGGTTTGGTGATCGTCGGCCACGGAGACTATCCTGATGCGCTGCTGCATGCGGCTGAGTCCGTTCTGGCTGGGACTACGCAAATGAAAGCGCTCTCACTGCAGCCTGACGCCGACCCCGCAGGATTTACCGAGAAAATTGAAAAAGCGGTGATGGAAGTGGATGCGGGTGAGGGCGTGATTATCATGACGGATATGATGGGAGGCGCTCCTACGAATGCCGCGCTCGCGATGCTGAACCATCCCGGGGTAGAGGTCGTGACGGGAGTGAATCTGCCGATGCTCTTGAAATTGTCGTTTATCAAGGGAAAGACCGTCTCCGAAGCGGCGCGTTTTCTGGTGGAGTACGGGAGGCGGAACCTGGCCCAGCCGAGCGAAATGATCAATTCCGTGAAACAACGCCCAGCCAGGGAGGAGTAAACGCCATCATGGCGGAACAAAGAGTCAGCATCAGTAATCAAATGGGGCTTCACGCCAGGGCAGCGGCCAGATTCGTGAGGCTGTCGAGTAAATTCGAGAGCGAAATCCTTGTGCGATTCCGTGATATGGAGGTGGACGGAAAGAGCATTATGGGTGTCATGATGCTTGCCGCAACCCCCGGCTCGGAGCTCCTGATAAGCGCGTGTGGTTCTGATGAAGATACCGCCGTTGCGGAATTGGCGGATTTGGTTCGAACCGGTTTTGGAGAAATTGCATAGGGTTTCGTGTCGCCGCGCAGTAACCCGGAAGCGCATATGTTCACATAGATTCTATGAAACAATATTTAAGCTATTGATAGATAAATACTTGCAAAATAATAATCTGAACAATATGTTTCGCCTGTCCGCCCCGTATACAGGAACTTTCTCATAGACAGTTTTACGAAAAAACAACATTTTTCCCGCGCGCTTCCGTCTAAATTCAAGAAATGATAAAAGACGCCGGAAAACGCATCCGGCCCAGCGGGGCGTTCTGTTTGATTTGATGACAACTTCCAATTCCTGTGGGAGATTTTCGATGGGTTCCAATCATGGGGGTAACTACATTTTTACTTCCGAGTCCGTCTCGGAAGGACATCCTGACAAAATGGCCGACCAGATAAGCGATTCCGTCCTGGATGCCATTTTTCGTGAAGACCCGAACGGTCGCGTTGCCTGCGAAACGCTTATCACGACGGGCATCGTATTTATCGCCGGGGAGATTACGACGGCGGCAAATTACGATGCGCGTGAAATTGCGCGCGAGACGATACGGCACATCGGCTACGACAATTCGGAATACGGCTTTGACTGCAATACCTGTTCGGTCGTTACGGCGATAGACAAACAATCGCCCAATATCGATCAAGGGGTATCGGAGGGACAAGGTCTTTTCCAGGAACAAGGCGCGGGCGATCAGGGGATGATGTTCGGGTTCGCCTGCCGCGAATCCGAAGAATTGATGCCCCTGCCCATCATGTTGGCCCATAAGCTGGTTCGCAGGACTACGGAAGTGAGAAGAAGCGGCGCCTTGGACTACCTGCGGCCCGACAGCAAAAGCCAGGTATCCGTTCGCTATGAAGACGGCAAACC
>WTGD01000034.1 GCA_011523725.1 Nitrospinota bacterium | reverse complement strand
CGACGGACCCGCCGACTCCGTTGTCGGCTCCGCCGTCGCCCGCGGCGTCCCAGCCGCCTGATGCGGCCAGGTTCAGCATCCGGTACCACTCCCTCATCGATAATGTCGAATCGATTCTCAAGTCCATCGACGCCAATACGGCCCTCAAGCCGTACCTCGGGGGGCACGTGTTGTCGTACGCGAGATACCCCAGGACCTCAGCCGCCAAACCGCCGCCGCTCAGGGAGCGACTCGGACTTCCCGCCACGGGCTCGGACTTCATGGACCCCTCGGGGCTGGCGGCGGTGTTTGCGGACGAAACCTTCGCGCAGCTCTTCAAAAGGAGCTCTGGAAGAGGGCTTGGATCGGGATGGACACTCACGGGGACGGGGGACGTAATCGCTTATGCCAACTGGGTCGACGGCTTGTTTTTCGGGACCTCGGCCATACTGAGCACGCACGAGATCGCTCCATTCGTCCTCGGCGTTCCGTCGGGGGTCAACCCCGCGGGCGCGACGGGGACGGCCGTCTGGGAAGGCTTTGTGACAGGCAGAGAAGCCGCCCCGGTGCTCGGCCATCTCGATGGAAGTGCCACGCTGACCTACGATTTCGAGGCCGCGAACCTCGACGTCGTGTTCCACCAGCTTCGCTATTACCATGGATCCCATCTGGAGAAAAGGGTAAGCCAAATCACCTGGGAGGATCTCCCCGTCTCGAACGGGAGTTTCGGCGACTGTACCGGAAGCGAAAACTGCATCCGGGGCCGGTTTTTCGACGACAACGCGGGCAACCCGGCGGATTCGGTCGGAGGCGTGTTCCGGCACGGCTTGATAAGAGGCTCTTTCGGCGCCCTTCGCTAACAAGCGCGCGAACCGCCCGGCCCGCCGGGGCGGGGGATATTGAAAAAGGCTTGATAAACGAGGGCTTGACGCGACCGATGAAAGGGGAAAAATTACTCCCCCCTTGAGGGGCCTGTTGAAAAAGTCCTTATGAACGAGGATTCGACTCGATCGGGAAGGGACGGTTTTTGTATGTCAGACATATATGTCTGACATATTATGCGGCCCGCGTGCCCCTAACGGGGAGGGTCGCATGTATGCGACCCCTACACACATACAAATTTTCCCTCTCCGACTTTTTCAACAGGCCCCTCAAGGGGGGAGTGAAATTCAGCGCACTCCCTTTGTGAGACTTTTTCAACGACCCCCGCCGGGCCCGCCTCGCGGCCTCATCACGCGCGGGCGGGCATCCCTCCCGCTTCCGTTCGCGGCTCGAAACCCCGCTGCTCATGCGCTCAAGATTACCGTCTTGACACGACCTCGCCCTATCTTCAATAATGGCCGCACTCGATCATTTCATGGAGGTACACCTTTCTTCGGTGATGAAGACACTCCCCGTCGGGGGACGTGCTTCGATCTTTTTTCATTCGTGGGGGGCCCGAAGACCTTGGAAATCAACATCGGCATCAACGGCGAGAGCCGGACGTTCGACGTGGAGCCCAGAACCCTTCTCGTTCACCTGCTGCGCGACGACGCCGGCCTGACGGGCACGCACGTCGCGTGCGAGACCTCGATTTGCGGCGCATGCACCGTGCTGGTCGACGGCAAGGCGGTGAAAAGCTGCACGGTCCTTGCCGCGCAGGCGCAAGGGTGTGAGGTCACGACCATCGAGGGGCTGGCCAATGGGGATCAACTCCATCCGCTTCAGGAGCAGTTCTGGGAGAAGCATGGACTGCAATGCGGCTTCTGCACGCCGGGCATGATCCTGACGGCGAACCAGCTCATTGCGTCCAACGCCGATCCGACGGACGAGGAAATCAGGCACGGCATCGAAGGCAACATATGCCGCTGCACGGGTTATCAAAACATCGTCGACGCCATTTCCGCGGCGGCGGCTCAGATGAGGGATTAAGCGATGGCGCAAGCACCCAAATTCATCGGCGCGCCCATCAAAAGACGAGACGATCCGCGTCTCATCCAGGGCCTCGCCCACTATGTAGACGATTTCAATCCACCCGGAACACTGCACATGGCGTGTGCGAGAAGCCCGTACGGCAAAGCCAACATACGCTCGGTCGACGTCTCCAAGGCGGCCGCGGCGGAGGGCGTCGTCGCCGTCTACACGCACGAGGAGACGAAGGGCATCGGCCCCGTTCCCGTGGGCGCCGTCCTGCCCGACGCCAAGGTCCCCGTGCAGCCGATCCTGGCCGATAAGCAAGTCCTGTTCGCTGGCGAACCGGTCGTCGCGGTGATCGCCGAAACGCGCTACGGCGCGCTCGATGCGGCGGCTCTCGTGGAGATCGACTACGAGCCGCTCGACGCCGTGGTCGATCTGGAGGCCGCGATGGAGCCCGGCTCGACCAAGGTGCACGACGACTATGAGAGCAACGAGGCGTTCAAGTGGGGGCTCGCAGGCGGCGACGTGGAAGCCGGCATGAAAGAAGCCGACGTCATCGTCAAGGAGAAGATGACCAACGTGCGCGTCGCTCCGCTGGCTCTCGAGCCCAGGGGCGTCCTGGCGCACTACCTCCCCGGCGAGGACAAGATGACGCTGTGGACCTCCACGCAGGTGCCGCACAAGGTGCGTACGCTGGTGGCGGGCCAGATCGGGATGCCGGAGAACCGCATGCGCGTCATCGCCCCGGAAGTCGGCGGCGGCTTCGGCAGCAAGCTCAACATCTACCGCGAAGAGGCGCTCGCGGCCTTCGTCACGCGCGAACTCGGCGTGCCGATCAAGTGGGTGGAGAGCCGTTCGGAGAACTTCCTGACCACCATTCACGGGCGCGGCCAGGTGGGCGAAATCGAGATGGGCTTGAAGAGAGACGGCACCATCACGGCGTTCCGCTACAACGTGCTGGCCGACTGCGGGGCCTATTACCAGCTGCTCACCCTGGCCATCTTCACGCTGACGGGCCTCATGCTCCCCGGCCCCTACAAGATCGACAACATCGAGATGAACGCCACCGGCGTGTTCACCAACAAGGTGGCGACCGACGCCTACCGGGGCGCGGGCCGTCCTGAGGCAACCTACATCCTCGAGCGCATGATGGACATCGCGGCCGTAGAGCTGGGCATGGACCCCGTGGAGCTCAGGCGCAAGAATTTCCCGGACAAATCCGAGTTCCCGTTCAGCACCTCCGCCGGACTCAGCTACGACAGCGGGGACTACCACCTGGCGCTCGACCGCGCGCTCGAGGCGGCGGACTACCCCGCCATGCGCGCCCAGCAGGAAGAGGCCAGAAAAGACGGCCGGTATCTGGGAATCGGCTTTTCCACCTACGTCGAGATCTGCGGCATGGGCCCCTCCGCCGCGCTGGGCGGCCAGGGCTGGGAGAGCGCGCGCGTTCGCGTGGAGCCCACCGGCAAGGCCACCGTGTTCTCGGGCGCATCGCCGCACGGACAGGGTCAGCAGACGTCGTTCGCCCAGATCGTGGCGGACGGCCTCGGCATCGACGCGAACGACGTGACCGTCGTCCACGGGGACACCGACGTGGTGCCATACGGCGTGGGCACTTTCGGCAGCCGGGGCACCGTGGTGGGCGGCTCGGCCGTCGTCTACGCGCGCGACAAGGTGCGCGCCAAGATGGCCAAGTTCGCGGCGATGGAATTCGAGGCGGACGCGAACGACATCGAGTTCGAGGACGGCAAGGTATTCGTCAGGAGCGCGCCCGAGAAATCGGCCGGCTTCGCCGATATCGCGATGATGGCCTACAGCGCCATCGCGCTTCCCGAAGACACCGAGCCGGGCCTCGAGGAGACGCACTTCTTCGAGCCGAGCAACTTCACCTTCCCCTTCGGGACGCACATCGTCCTGGTCGAGGTGGACCCGGAGACGGGCGACGTGGAAATTCTCCGCTACGTGGCGGTGGACGACGTGGGCAACATGATCAACCCGCTGCTCGTGCACGGACAGATCCACGGCGGCATCGCCCAGGGGACGGGACAGGCGCTTGAGGAGGAGATGCTCTACGGCGAGGGCGGCCAGCCGCTCAACGCGTCGTTCATGCACTACGCCTTGCCCAAGGCGAACCGCCTGCCGCGTTTCGAGCTTCTGCACACCACCACGCCGACGGACGTGAACCCGCTGGGTGCGAAGGGCGTGGGCGAAGCCGGCACCATCGGCTCCACACCCGCCGTGGTGAACGCCGTGATCGACGCGCTTTCGCCATTCGGCATCACGCACATCGACATGCCGCTGCGCCCCGAGAAAGTGTGGCGCGCCATCGCCGAGAAGAGGGCTTAAGACAATGATTCCAGCTTCTTTCGACTACGTTCGACCACAATCGCTAGAAGACGCTCTCGCCAGGCTCGGGGAGCATGGAGACGACGCGCGCGTCCTCGCCGGAGGCCACAGCCTCCTGCCCGTGATGAAGGCGCGGCTCGCCGATCCGGGCGTCCTCGTCGACATCGCCGGCATCGAAGGCCTTTCGGGCATCAGCGAATCGGAGGGTGGTATCCGCATCGGCGCGATGACGACCCACGCCGAGATCGAGGCGTCCGGACTGGTTCAGGAAAAATGCCGCTCCCTCGCCGAGGCGGCGGGCGCCATCGGCGACTTGCAGGTGAGGAACCGCGGCACGCTGGGCGGCTCCCTCGCCCATGCCGACCCCGCCGCCGACTACCCGGCGGCCGTGCTGGCGGCGGAAGCGGAAATCACCATCACAGGCGCGGACGGCGAGCGCGTCGTCGGCGCCGATGACTTCTTCACTGGCACATTCGAGACGGCCCTGGGCGCGGGCGAGATTCTCACCTCCGTCCGCATCCTGGCTCCGTCCGCGCGGGGCGGAAGCGCGTATCTCAAGGCGGCGCAGAAGGCCAGCGGTTTTGCGGTGTGCGGCGTGGCGGCCCGACTCGCGCTGGACGCGGACGGCGCCGTCGAGTCCATCCGCGTGGGCGTGACGGGCGTGGCCGCAACGGCGTATCGGGCCACAAGCGTCGAAGACGCGCTTATCGGCAGCGCGCCGAGTGCGGAGTCGATCCGCAAGGCGGCTGCCGGAGCCGGCGAAGGCGTCGACGCGCTCGATGACTTTTACGCCGGGGCGGACTTCAGACGCCATCTGGCGGGCGTATACACCGCGCGCGCCATCGGCAAGGCCTGGATTCGCGCCTCGGGCAAATAGCATCTCCGCCGCAGACGTACGGATTTTCAGGCGAAACGTGTTCTCTCTTCATCGCCCCCACGCGCTGGGGGCGATTTTCTTTGCCCGGGCGATTTCGAATTGAACGACGCTCCCCTTTTCCCCCCAATCCCCTGGCTCGCGCGCGAGAACGCGCGCTTCATCGCGCAGCTTCGCGCGATGTCGGACGCCGACTGGACGAAACCCACCTTCTGCGACGAATGGAACGCGGCCCAACTCGTCGGCCACATGACGGGCGGGGCCATCTCCTACGCCGAGCGCATCCGGGCGGCGTGCCGGGGCGAGGTCATCCTCTCGCTCGGCGCCGGCACGCCCGAGGAGTTCCAGGCCGCGCGCGATGAGATTGCGCGCAAATCCATCGCCATGTCTCCGGCGGAGCGCATCGACTGGATAGAGAGGAGCCAGGACGCTTTGCAAGAGGAGATCGAGCGCCTGGAACCCGGCGATCTGGACCGCGACCTCTGGCACCGGAAGGGGAACACGAAAGCGCGCACCTTCCCCGCTCAACGTCTCTACGAGGTGGCGCTCCACGCCTGGGACCTGGAGAACGACCCGGATACGCCGCTTGAGACCGAATCGCTGGGCGCGCTCGTCGATATCCTGGAATCGCGGCTTCCCCTCTACTTCAACCGCTCGGGCGCAACCGGGCCCGCGGGCGTCTTCCGCTTCGAGACGAGTAGTCCCGATGCGGAATGGGAGATGTCCATAGCAGGCGGTGTGGCGTCGGCCCTGAAGGACCTCTCCGCCTCTCCCGACGCCGTTCTCTCCGCACCTGCGAGCGATATGGTGCTCCTGTGCGCGGGCCGGGCGGACCGCGCGCAGAAAATCGAAGGCGGCTCCCTGCGGGTCGAAGGGGACGCGCAAAAAGCGGCTGAGCTGATGGACGTCCTCTTCCGGCCCTTTTAGGAGGTTTCGGGGACAAGGCATGCGCATCCTCGTCGACGGATACAACCTCATCCCCGCCATCCCCGAACTCAGGCGCGTTCTCCACCAGGACCTCGAAGCCGGACGCGAAGGCCTCATCGAGATGCTCCGGAGCTACCGCAGGAATTCCTCGTTGAATCCCCGAATCACCGTCGTTTTCGACGGAAAATCCCATCACGACCACGGCGGCGGGAAAAGCGCAGGCGGTATCGAGGTGCTCTTCTCCCGGCACGAAATCGCCGACGCGCTCATCCTGCGCCTCCTGAAGGAGCGCTACAGGGGCGCCGTTCTCGTCACCTCGGACAGGGCGCTCGGCGAGGCGGCTGCGCCCTTCGCGTCGGCGGTCGTGCGCACGGGCGAGTTTCGGGACCGCCTCCAGCAGGCGGCCTTCATGGAAGAAGATGCTCCGGTGGATGAGCCTGAAAGAACGCCCAGGCGCGACACGAAGAAGAAGGGCAACCCCAGGCGCGCCCCCAAAAAAGAGCGCAGGCGCAACCGGCAACTCAGGAATCTTTGAGGCGGCGCCTCACGCGAGGCGCACTTCTCCTGCCTTCAGGAGCAAGAACGTCACTGCCCGAAAAAACTACTCGGAGCGCAGTCTGGGGTCGAGCGTGTCGCGTACGGCGTCGCCGAAGAGGTTGAAGGCGAAGACGGCGGCGGTGATGGCGAGTCCCGGGAAAACAGGAATCCACGGCGCGCTTTCCGCGTATTCCTCGGCACCCCCCTGAAGCATCAGCCCCCAGGCGGGTGTGGGCTCCTGAACGCCCAGGCCCAGGTAGGAGAGCGAGGCTTCGAGCAGGATCGCCTGGCCCAGGAAAGCAGTGAGCATGATGAGATAAGGCGCCATGACGTTGGGAATCATGTGCCGGAAGATGATGCGGACGTGCGCGAAGCCCAGGGCGCGCGCGGCGTCCACATAGGGAATCTCGCGGATGGCGAGCGCGCTCGAGCGCACCACGCGGGCGCATCTGGGAATCAGGGGAATCGTGATGGCCAGAATCACGTTCTGCGTCCCGGTGCCGAAGATGGAAACCACCGAGAGCGCCATGATGATGAGCGGAAACGAGATGAAGATGTCCATGAAGCGCTGGAAGATGAGGTCGAAGCGCCCGCCGAAATAAGCGCTCCCCACGCCCAGGATGAGGCCTGCGGTGGAACCCAGGATGGAGGCCGAAAAACCCACGAACAGCGCCGTTCTGGCGCCGAAGACGATGCGCGTGAATATATCGCGCCCGAACTGATCCGTCCCGAACCAGTGCGCAGCACCCGGCGCCACGTGCATGCTGTCGAAGGCGTTCTGCACCGGGTCGTAGAAGGTGATCACGTTCGCGAGAGCGGCCAGCAGGATCATCACGAAGACGGCGCATGCGCTCACCGCGCCCAGGGGCTTTTTCCGCGCCGTATCCTTCATCTTGTCGACCCACGAGCGCTCGGGAAGCGCATCGAAATCCATCTCGGAGACGGCGAGGTCGCTCGGGGACGCCATGATCAAACTCCTAGCTGTACCGAATGCGCGGGTCGAGCCACGCATACAGGATGTCGATGAACAGGTTCGTCAGGATGAAGACGACGGCCACGAGCATCACGAGGGATTGCGTCATGGTGTAGTCGTGGTTCGTCACCGACTCGACGAAGAGTTTCCCCAAACCGTTCAGGTTGAAGACCTGCTCGGTCACCACCAGCCCGCCCATCAGGAAGGCGAATTCCAGACCGATGATCGTCGCCACGGGCAGAAGCGAGTTCTTGAGCGCGTGGCGGTTGATGATGAGTTTCTCGATCAGCCCTTTCGCGCGGGCGGTGCGCACGTAATCCTCCCGCAGCACCTCCAGCAGCGCCGAGCGCGTCATGCGCGTGGCGACGGCCGAATACCGATAGCCCGTCGCGACGGCCGGCCAGATGAGCTGGGAGATGTTCGCCACAGGGTCTTCCCATATCGGGGTGTAGTGAATCGGCGGCATCCAGGGGTTTCCGAAGAATTTCTGCGTAATGATCAAAAGGCCGAGAATGATCAGGATGCCCAGCCAGAAGGAGGGCATGGCGATGCCCGCGATGCTGAACGTGCGCACGACGTAGTCGATCCAGGTGTCCTGCTTGATGGCGGAGATCGTACCCAGCGGAATGGCGATGATGGTGGCCGTGAGCGTCGCCATGATGGCGACCTGAAGCGAGAGTTCGAACCGCAGGCCGATCTCGTGCAGTATCGGCTTGCCCGTCCACATGGATTTGCCCAGATCGAACGTGAAGAATCCGGTGATGAAGTCGATGAACTGCACGTAGATGGGGGCGTTAATCCCCAGGTTCTGCTGGCAAGTCGCTATCGCTTCCTTGTCCACGAACATTCCCGTGCCGGCCATGCGGAGTTCGCACACGTCGCCCGGTATGAGGCGAAGCATGAAGAAGACCAGCACCGCCGCCCCCAGCAGCGTGGGGAACATCAACAGGATTCTCTTGATCGTGTATTTGTACACTTCGTGCGCCTTTGCGTTTTACTTCATGCGCGCTCTGGCCGCTCTCCCCCGCCACCCGGGCACAACCCGGGCGGCGAGAGAGGCGATTCGGCCTATTGGTCGAGCCAAACGTTGTCCAGATGCTGGTTCAGGTAGTGGCTCGGCGCTATCTTCCAGCCCTTCACGTAGCTGCGGTGAGGGTTGATCTTGTACCACCAGAGCGTCACGAACTGGTGAGCCATCTCATCGAGCGCGCGCTTTTCATACTTGCGCATGATGGCGCGCTGCTTCTTCACGTCCGGCTCTTTGTTCATCTCCTCGAACCACTTGTCGAGCTGGCGATCCTGGTACTGCGCGTACTGGTTGCCCGCTCTGTCGTCGGAGATGAATTTCGACACGTCCACCAGCGGATTGATGACCGACTGGCAGTTGAAGTCGATCGACACGTCGAAGTTCTTCTTCTTGCGCAGCGTGGCGTAGAAGGGGCCTGAGGGCTGCACCCACTGCTTGACCTTGAGGCCGATTTTCCGCCACTGGTCGATGACCCAGGTACCCACGACCTTGTAAGGCTGATCCACGCCCCGGTTGTGCAGGGTGAACTCGAAGCCGTTCGGATAGCCGGCTTCCTTGAGCAGCCTCTTGGCCTCGGCGCGTGATTTGTTGATGTCCGGCCAGTAGCCGGCGATCTTCGTCAATTCCTCTTTCGTGGCCGCCAGGGGGTGTTTCGGGAAAACCACACCGCCCACGGTCTTCACGATGGCGATGCGCGAGAGGTACTTCGAGCCGCCCCAGCGGTCAATCGCCAGCGTCAGCGCCCGGCGCACGCGCGCGTCGTCGAAGGGCTTGCGCTTGTGGTTGGGGGTCACCATGAGGTTGCAGTTCCAGTCGCTCTCCTGGACGGTGAGCTTGTCGCCCAGCGCTTTTTTCAGATCGTCGCGCGCCTTGGGCGGGAATCCGCGGAATTCGATGGCCGCGCGGTCGCCGCGAATGGCCTGAAGGCGAATCGCCATCTTGGGCGCGGAGATCGCCCGGTAGCCGTCGAGATGGGGTTTGCCCTTGTGGTGGTATTTGTCATACCGCTTGCCTTCGACGAACGCGCCCGGCTGGTGCTGCACGAAGCGGAAGGCGCCCGTGCCGTTCACGTTCTTCTGGTGCCATTTGTAGCCGTGCTTGTCGAGGTCGGCCTTCGAGTAGATGAAGTTGTAGGGCAGCGCGAGCGCGGGAACGAAGGCGCCCGTGGGGTATTTCAGCTTGAACACCAGCGTTTTGGGGTCCGGCGCGGTGACGGATTTCACCATGCTGAAAAACGCCTTGCGGTTGCTCTCGATGCCCTTCGGCGGGCTGATGATCTTGTCATACGTCGCCTTCACGTCCGCCGAGGTGAGTTTCTGGCCGCTGTGGAACGTGATGTCGCCGCGGATTTTGAAGGTGTACTTCGTATGTCCTTCGGTCGGCTGCGGTATTCCGCCCTCGCACACGTCGCAGACGAAATCGGTCGGCGACGCGGGGTTGTCCGGATTCACGCGAATCAAGAGGCTGTAAAAGGGACGAATCGGGTGAATCATCCCGAATGTGGATTCGATGTGGCCGTCGTAGGAGGGAATCTTGCTGCCAACGACGAACTTGAGGGTGCCGCCCTTCTTGGGGGCCGCTTCAGCGGGCGGAGCAAAGCTCCAAACCGCCAGGGCGAGCAGCGCCGCCCCTACAACCAGGGTTTTCAAACGAGTGTTCCACATAAGTTCTCTCCTTTTCGTGCTCGGTTGAAATGAATACCTCGCAAATCGCTTAATAAAACAGCATATTCAAGAATTTCAGACTTCCGTACAGGCCACCCAATGGCCCGGCTTTATCTCCCGCAAAGCGGGAATTTCCCTTGAGCAATTCTCCACGGCGATTGGGCATCGGGGGTGGAACACGCAGCCCGAAGGCGGATTTATCGGGCTGGGCACCTCACCCGTGACGATTCTGATGTCGCGTCCCTGCTCTACCTCCGGGTCCGGCACGGGAACGGCCGAAAGCAAAGCCCTCGTGTAGGGGTGCATCGGATTATCGTACAACTCGTCGCAATCCGCCAACTCCACGATCCGGCCCAGATACATCACGGCCACGCGGTGGCACAGGTGGCGCACCACGCTCAAATCGTGCGCGATGAACAGGTAGGTAAGATTGTATTCGTCCCTCAAATCCTCGAGCAAATTGATGATCTGCGCCTGTATGGACACGTCGAGCGCCGAGACAGGCTCGTCGCAGATGATGAATTCGGGCTTCAAGCTCAAGGCGCGCGCGATTCCCACGCGCTGGCGCTGCCCGCCGCTCATTTCGTGGGGATACCTGTCCGCCATCTTGGGGTTGAGCCCACAGACGCTGAGCAATTCGCTCACTCTTTGCTGTCTCTTGCGTGCGTCGGGCTCGATGCCGTGGACGTACATGGGCTCGTCTATCATCTCGCCGATCTTCATGCGCGGGTTCAGCGAACTATAGGGGTCCTGGAAGATGACCTGGATTTTCCGCCGGAATTCACGAAGCGCCGCCTGATCGAGTTTCGTCAAATCTACGCCCTCGAAGAATATCTCTCCCTCCGTGGGACGTTCGAGTTGCAGGATGCACCTGCCCGTCGTCGTCTTGCCGCAGCCGCTCTCACCCACGAGACCCAGCGTCTCGCCGCGCCTGATGTGGAAATCCACGCCGTCGACCGCCTTTACGAGGCCGACGAGCTTGTTGAACACGATGCCCTCGGTGATGGGGAAGTGCATCTTGAGTCCCTTGACATCCACGAGCACATCCCCCGCCTCTCCGTTGCGGGAGAGTCGGGCACGGCTTTCTACGGCGGTTGCGTCGGAGACCATTCGCTCATCCCCTCACCGTTTCGAGGTTTTCTTTTTCCCAGCAGGCGGAGAGATGGCCGTTTCCCACCGTCTCGAGCGGCGGAATCTCGCTCTCGCACTTCTCCACCGCGAACTTGCACCGCGGCAGAAAAGAGCAGCCCGCACCCAGCCGCGTGAGGTCGGGCGGCTGTCCGTCGATGGGGTCCAGGCGCTTTTGCCTGGGCTGATCGAGCCTTGGGACGGAACTCAGCAGCCCCAGGGTATATGGATGCCTGGGTTCGCGGTAGATGTCCGCCGCCAGGCCGCGCTCGATGATCTTTCCGGCATACATGACGTTCACGCGGTCCGCGTAGCGGGCCACGACGCCCAAGTTGTGCGTGATGACGATGAGGGCGACGCCCATGCGTTTGGTGAGGTTTTTCATCAACTCGAGAATCTGGGCCTGGATGGTGACGTCGAGCGCCGTTGTCGGCTCATCGGCGATGATGAGCTTGGGCTCGCAGCAAAGCGCCATCGCGATCATCACCCTTTGGCGCATCCCGCCGCTCAGGTGGTGCGGGTATTGCCGAATGCGGCGCTCAGGCTCGGAGATACCCACCAGGCGCAGATATTCGACCGCCTTTTTCTCCGCATCGACCCTGTCCATGCCGAGGTGGTGTTCCATCGTCTCGGTGAGCTGCAACCCGATGGTCAGGACGGGGTTCAAGGAAGTCATGGGTTCCTGGAAGATCATGCCGATCTGGCGGCCCCGGATATTTCTGATCTGGAGGTCATCGAGCTTTATCAGATCCTCACCCTGAAAGCGTATCGCTCCCCCGACGATGCGGCCGGGTGGATTCGGTATGAGGCCGAGAACCGAGAGCGCGCTGACGGACTTCCCGCAGCCCGACTCGCCGACTATCGCCACCGTCTCGCCTTCCTGCACGTCGTAGGAG
>WTGD01000181.1 GCA_011523725.1 Nitrospinota bacterium | reverse complement strand
GCAACAAGCCGCTCATCTACGAGCTCTACCGCCGACACGGGGTGGACCTCAATTTCGTCGGCATGGTCATCACGCGCGGCCACCACGACAACCAGGCGCTCAAGGAGCGTTCGGCGCAGTACGTGGCCAAGCTCGCCGCTCTCCTCAAGGCCGACGGCGCGGTGCTCGCCTTCGAGGGCGGCGGCAACTCCACGGTGGACTACTGGCTCACCGTCCAGGCGCTCGAACAGATGGGCGTGCGCGCCGTTCCGATCATCTACGAGGTGGGCCGGCCGGGGTCAGGCGAGTTCCCGCTCGTCTTTCACGTGCCCGAGGCCGACGCCGTCATCTCGAAGGGCATGCAGGGCGAGCGCATCGCCGCCCCCGCGGTGGAGCGGGTCATCGGCTCCGAGATCGTCGATTTCTACAACGGCAGGAGCTGCAACGTCCGCGAGGCGTTTACCCTCTCCGACAGCGACTATTACGCCAACGAGTGGGCGCGGGACATCAACAACATGGTGGGGAAGGACTATTGAGGGCGGGGGCGTTCTAGATCAGAGATTTCGCCCAGAAGGGTGTTTAGCACGCGACAAAACCTATCGATGTCCAAGCGCGAGAAGATAGAAAGCCGGAAATCGTTGACAAGGCAACCGCGAATGGTGTAAAAAATACGAAAATAAATATAATTAATACCAGTATGCTAGGAGCAATAGAAAGTTTCAGGCTGTTATGATTTCAGGACTATGGAGACATTCACGCAGGTGGAATAGCTGTTAAAGAGATTTTACGGTGGGCGTCTCCGCTTGATTGACTTGATTTCATAGCTTGATCTGAATGAAACTAAATGAAGCTATTTGTTGGCGTAGAATTAAAAAATGAGGACCGATCAATATGGCTACGCCAGATCAAATACCCACTGACCTTACCATCGACTTGGGAGACGACTTGTCCCCCAACGAATTTATTTCGGCTATTCGCAATTTCTTGGGTTACGTAACTGAAATTACCGAAGCGCAAAAAGGCGATGGAGCCGACATTACCTGGACTGTTCGTGTTCATGAAGGGAGTGCACTGATTGGAGTAGAACCAAATCCATCTGCGCCGAAATCCAGGTTAGCGATGATCTACAAGAAAGCAAGACATGGTCCAATAGCACTAGTAGACGGTAACATTGAGGATGCGGGACTCTCTGAAAAGGCAATAGACCACTTGAAAAATCTTTCTAACTTGGTTGGAAAGCATCAGAACGGCAAGGGTGTAAATCTTTGGGTTGAGAAAAAACCGATAAACATAAGCTCTGGAATCGCGAAGGTTATCAGAGAGGATTGGAAAAGCGATTATTACGACTTTGGTACAGTTGAAGGCAGGTTAGAGGCCATTCTTGACGCGGCCGGGGGATTAAAGATCAGAGTAAGAGATTTCCTCTATCCGCGCGCAATTAATTGTGTTGTACCGGAAAGCCTTATTAACAAGGTGCTTGAAAACTTCCGGCGTCGCGTCGAGATAGAGGGACGTATCCACTATCGTCGTAACGGCACTCCAATTAGTATTGAAGTCGAAGTGCTCCAGGAATTGCCGGAAGACGATGAATTGCCTACAGCTGATGATGTGCGCGGGATAATGGCTGGCACTTAATGGTGGAAAAGATTTATTGGGACAGTGATTGTTTCCTTGGCCACTTTCAAAACGAGGAAGGAAAAGTCGAAAAATGCGAAGGAGTGTTGCAAAGAGCTGACAGAGGAGACGTGATCATCGTCACATCAGCTCTTACGATAGCCGAAGTCTTGTGGATGCGTGGTGCTCCACGGATTACGAAAGACAAGGCTGAGATAGTTCAAAAATTCTTCCGACGTAGCTACATACGTGTTTACAACGTTACGAGAAAAATCGCCGAATCGGCACAAGACCTCGTTTGGGACCATTCCATCAAACCAAAAGATGCTATCCATGTTGCGACAGCTATTAATATCACGGTAGATGCCCTTGAAACTTTTGACGAAGACCTAATTGGAAAGAGCGGTATAGTTGGTACGCCGCTCCTTCTTATTAGAGAACCGCAACCATCAGAACAAGGTAGACTTAATTTCCCAAGGCCGGGAGAAACGCCAACTTGAACTAGGAAAAAAATTGTCCGGAAAGAAGCCCATAGGCCGCTCAGTCGAAAAAGCAATACCTCTCCTGGTGCCGGACACTCCTGAGAATGTTGCCCGTACCAGCATGTAAGACCCGCCAAAGAAGCAATGGGACTAACTTAAATCCTGAAAACGCCTCTCCTAGAGATATGAGATGGCCACCAGAGATGAATCGACAAGAAAATCGAGTGTTCTAAATGCGACGACAGGGGAGAGGTCCAAACATCGGAGGATGCTCATGCTTGGGTAACGCATGGCAACTTTCGAATAGACTATATTTAAGAGGCGTTCTCCATATGGAATCCATCGAAACGGAGACACGAAATAGAATTCAAGTGCGGAGAATACGGTTCAATCTTTAGGCCATTTGGCTAAGATTGTATATAATTCCCGAAATGACAATATAAATGAATACATATTAGACATATCAGGAGGCCAGTCATGAGCGGTAAACTTCGGGTCGTTTACTACTTGAACCAGTTTTTCGCAGGTCTGGGCGGCGAGAAGCGGAGCGATCATCCCGTATCCAGTCGGCCCGGCCCCGTCGGTCCCGGCGTATTGCTCGACAGGATCCTGGGCGAGGACGCCCAAGTCGTCGGCACCGTCTTCGCGGGCGACGGGCTTTTCGCCGAAAACGAGGAGGCCTGCGCCGCCGAGGCGCTCGCACTCATCAAGGAGTACTCACCCGATCTGGTTATCGCAGGACCCGCCTTCAACGCCGGGCGCTACGGACTCGCCTGCGCCGCCGTCTGCCGCGCGGCCCAGGAGGCGGGCGTCCCCGTCGTCACCGCCATGCACCCCGAGAATCCGGGCTTTCCCGCCGCGGGAACGAGCGTTCACACCGTCCCCGCCGCCGATTCCGCCGTCGGGATGGAGGAGGCTTTAGAAGCCGCCGTCCGGCTGGGGCTCAGGCTCGCCCGTGGGGATAAGATCGGAAGCGCCGAAGAGGAGGGCTATCTCCCCCGGGGGATCCGCTACAACGAAATCGCCGAGCTTCCGACTTCGCGCCGCGCCGTCGATATGCTCCTCCGGAAAATCAAGGGAGAGCCCTGCCAGACGGAACTCGACGTTCCCGCCCTGGAGGAGATAGCGCCACCCGAACCCGTCTCTGATCTCAAAAAGGCGCGCATCGCCATCGTTTCGGAAGGCGGCATGGTGCCCCCCGGCAACCCGGACCGCTTCGCAGGTTCGAGGAACGGGAACTGGGCGGCATATTCCTTTGCGGGGAAGGACGCGCTTCCGGGCGGCACGTTCATCTCGATACATGGGGGCTTCAACACCGTGTTCGTGAACGAGGAGCCCGACCGCATGCTCGCCGTGGACGCCTTCCGGCAGCTGGAAGGGGAGGGCGAGATCGCCGAACTCCACGATGATTTCCTGAGCACCTGCGGGAACGGCGGCGCATATGATGAGATGGACGGCATCGGCCGCGCCTGGGCCGCCGAACTCAAAAAGGCGGGTGTGGAGGGCGTCGTCCTCCCCGCCACGTGAGGCACCGGCACGCGCAGCGGGGCTGCGCTGGCGAGAGCCTTGGAGCGGGAAGGCCTGCCCACCGTCATCGTCACCTGCCTGCCGGATGTGGCGCGCGACATCGGGGTCAACCGCATCGTCAACAACCGCGCCGGGCATTTTCACCATCCCTTCGGCGACCCCTCCCGGACGCCCGAGGCCGAGCGCGAATGGCGCCTGGGCGCCGCCCGCGCCGCCGTCGCCACACTCGCCGAAAGCGTGGACGGCCCCACGGTGTTCGAGTATTAGAGGGGATAGCGCATCCCCACAGGCGGCACGCACTTACATTCCAGAACAGGGCGGATGGATTTTGCGTCTTTGACAGTATGTCGCGCTCTTGGTGTAATGGCGGGGAATCCACATATCAAAAGTGCGTAATACAAGAGCGGAATCAGGAAGTCACAGTTCGACTGTTGTAAGGCCGGAAAGCGAAGCGGGACGTATTCTATTCATATCCACGAATGATGAGGAGACACCGGATGGCCAAGCGAAATTCGAGACGCGACTTTTTGAAGCTGGCGGCGATGGGCGCCGTAACGGCGAGCACGGGGCCGTTCTTCCTCCGTGAGGCGTGGGCGATGGCCCCCATCAAGATCGGCCACGTCAACACGTTCAGCGGGCCGCTTGCCGCACTCGGCGAGCAGGGGCGCTGGGGACTCACGGTCGCCGTCAACCGCATCAACAACGCCGGCGGAATCAACGGGCGCAAGATTCAGGTCATCGAGCGCGACGACGCCTTCAAGCCCGCCCAGGCCGTGCGCGAGGTCGAGAAGCTGATCCTGAAGGAGAAGATCGACGCGCTGACGGGCACCTCCAGCAGCGGCATCTGCGTCCAGCTCGCGCCGGTGGCGAAACGCTACAAGATGCTCTACGTCCTGGGCACGGGTTGTGAGACGACCAACCTGACAGGCGGCAAGGCGCCCGCCTGCCCGAAATATGTTTTCAGGCCCTACAACACCACGAAGAGCCAGGCCATCGCCATGGCGCCATGGGCGATCAAGAACGGCGTCAAGACCGCGACGGGGCTCTACATGGACTTCGCATGGGGCCAGTCCGTGGCGTTCGATTTCCGCGACGAGTTCAAGCGCCTCGGCGGCAAGTGGATCGACCCGGTGCCCGTTCCCCTCAAGACGGCGGATTACATCGCCTACGTGAACCGTCTTTCGCAGGATGCCGACGCGATCGTGATGGGGATGTCGGGCGGCGCCGCGATTAAATCGATGCTCGCCCTGGGCGATGTGGGTCTTACGAAAAAGGCGAAAGTCATCGGGCCGGCGTCGGTGTGCGACGTGAACACCATCACCCAGCAGGGCAAGAGCGCGGTCGGCGGGTTCTATCTGCACCGCTACTCGCCGGTCAACGATCTCAAGGGCTCGCCGTTCGACAACGCCCCGAACCACGCGTTCCGCGGTGAGTTCATGAAGCTGAGCAAGGGCGTGCTGCCGAGCGGATTCGCCCAGGCGCAGTTTACCGGCATGAACGTCATCAAGCAGGCGATGCAGGCCGTCAAGTTCAAGGACAGGAAGGAAGATACGGACAGGATGGTCAAGTGGCTCGAAGGCGGCAAGACGCCGATGGGGCCGGGCCGGATGTTCTCCCAGGGCAGCGACTTCCCGCAGGGCGACATCTACCTGCGCAGCACCGACCACCAGGGCTTCGTCGATTTCTACATGACGACCGTGGACGATAACCTTCACTTCAAGATCATCGGCGACAAGGTGCCGATGAAGACGACGCTCTACGACGCAAAGTTCAGCACTTGCGCCTGATTTCATGGCACGGCGAAGTCTGCCCCCTGCCCGGTTTCCAGCGGGCAGGGGGCGGCCGCCGCGCCCACCGGGAAGGTTCGGAGTGTCCGATTTTATTCTGGAGACGAAGGCTCTGACCAAGGCGTTCGGCGCCCTGGTTGCGGTCGACCACGTCGATTTCCAGCTCCCGAAAGGGCAGTTGCGGGCCATCATCGGTCCGAACGGTGCGGGCAAGAGCACCTTTTTCAGCATGCTGATGGGCGTGCAGCGGCCTTCGAGCGGCGAGATCCGGATCAACGGAGTCGATACCTCCCGCATGCCGCCCCATAAAATCAGCCGGCTCGGGGTCAGTCTCGCCTTTCAGATTACCAATATCTTTCCGAACCTCACGGTGGAAGAGAATTTGCGCCTCGCCGCGCAGAACCGCGCCATGAGCTTTCATCCGTTCCGCAATGCCGCCGCTCATCAAAACGTCGAGACCAGGGTGGACGAAGTGCTCGAGGAGATCGGAATGGCCGCGAAGCGGGTGGAGCTTGCCTCCAACCTGGCGCACGGAGAACAGAAATATCTGGAGATCGGCCTTGCTCTGGCCTTGTCGCCCGAGTTGCTGCTTCTCGACGAGCCGACCGCCGGCATGAGCGCGGTGGAAACGCAGGAGACGGCTGCCTTGATCAAGCGCCTCTCCGAAAGACTGAGCATCGTTCTCGTGGAACACGACATGGAAGTCGTCATGTCGATCGCCGAGCAGATCAGCGTGTTCCACCATGGGGAGATCATCGCGGAAGGTACTCCCGATGAGATAAAAAACGACGACGACGTGCAGCGCGTATATCTGAGAAGTTCCGATGCTGCGGCTTGAAGCCGTCCATTCTTATTACGAAAAAAGCCACATCCTCCAGGGGGTGAGCCTGGAGGTCGCCGAAGGCGAGACCGTCTCGCTGCTGGGGCGCAACGGGGTGGGCAAATCGACCACCATGCGGACCATCATGGGTCTCAATCCCCCGCGCCGCGGCCGGATTTTTTTTAATGAGGGCGACGTCACGGGTGTTCCTCCCTACAAAATGGCGACGCTCGGTATCGGTTATGTTCCCGAGAACCGCCAAGTATTTCCGAGACTCTCCGTCATGCAGAACCTGCGCATCGGCTTCGATCTGCAGAAGTTGAGCGAAGGGGAGAAACAAAAAAATCTGGACGCCGTCTATGAATCGTTTCCCCGCCTGAAGGAGCGAGCTGATCAGGTCGGCTCCACCCTTTCCGGCGGCGAACAGCAGATGCTCGCCCTCGCGCGGGCGATCGTCACCCAACCGAAACTCATACTGCTCGATGAACCCACTGAGGGTCTGATGCCGGCCATGGTCAACGAGATTGAGCAGATTATCCGGTGGATGAGCGAAGACCTCAAGATCGCCATTCTCCTCGTCGAGCAGGATTACAGGCTGGCCCTGCGGGCGAGCGCGCGGGGCTACATCATGGCCAAGGGCCGCATCGTCCATAGCGGGGAGTCGGCGGACGTCCTGGCCGACTCGGAGACTCTCCACGAGCATCTGGGGGTTGCGTGATGGAGCAATTCCTCGAGCGCCTTGTCATCGAATCCGTCATGGGACTCCAGAACGGACTCGTGCTGGCCCTGGTCGCCGCGGGCTTCACCCTCATCCTGGGCGTGATGAACATCGTCAATTTCGCGCACGGGGAATTCTATATGGCCGGCGCGTTCGCCGGCTGGCTCGCGCTCAAGTTCGGTTCCGCCATCGTCGGTTTCTGGGGCGCGGTGGTGATCGCGGGCGTCGTGGTCGCCGCCTTCGGTTACGCCATAGAGCGCAGCCTGTTCCGGACGACGCACGGGGGAAATCCGTTCATTCCCCTACTGGTGTCTTTCGGGCTGGCGCTCGTGCTCCAGCAGGCGGCCCTGACGATTTTCGGCACCATCGGCAAGTTCATGGCCCCGCCGATCAAGGCCTCGGTTCCCTTCTTCGATTTGGAGTTCCCCCTCTACCGGATCGTCATCATGGGGGTGGCCGCGCTCATCATGCTCCTGCTCTGGCTGTTCGTCACGCGAACGAAGTGGGGGGTATGGATTCAGGCGACGATCCAGAACCGCGAAATGGCCGCCTGCATGGGCGTACCCGTGCCCCGGGTCTACCAGTTGGTTTTTGCGGTCGGATGCGGGCTCGCCGCGATGAGCGGCGTCCTGGTCGCCCCGATATTCAGCGTCGACTATTCGATGGGGTCGGACATCATCGTCGCGGCCTTTATCGTCGTCGTCGTGGGCGGTCTGGGCAGTCTGCCGGGGACGATGCTCGCAGCGCTCTTGATAGGGGAGCTTGAGGCCATCGGCTCTATTTTCCTGGAAGGCTCCCAGCCGCAGATTCTGAGCCTGCTCGTTCTCCTGGTATTCCTCGTTTTCCGGCCCAACGGCCTGATGGGTGACAGGGGTCTCGAATGATCGATCTCTCGCTTCGCATCGGCGTTCCCGTCATTGCCCTGGTCGGGGTGACGTTCTGGCTGTTGCCCGTCCTGGCGGCGGTGGAATTGCTCGCCGTGCTCGCCTTGCTGCCGCTCGTCGTATGGCTGTTGTCGAGATTGCCCGAGCGGGTGAAGCTCGGCCTCCAGCCTTTTTTCGGCGTCAGGTACGCCGCCCCCGTCATTTTTCTGGTGGGATTGAGCCTGCCGTTTTGGGCCGGCGATTTCGAATTGCGGTTCTACAGCGAGATGCTCATCCTGGGCCTGCTGGCCATGAGCCTCGACGTGATGATGGGTTTCGTCGGACTCGCCAGCTTCGCGCACGCGGCGCTCGCGGGCGTCGGGGCCTACGGCGCCGCGATCATGCTGACCAAATACGGCTGGAGTCCCTGGGCGGCGATAGGCTTCGCCGTCTTCCTGGGAACGGCGCTCACGACCTGCATGGGCGCGTTCTCCGTCCGCGTCCGCGACATCTATTTCGGCATCATCACACTGGTCTTCGGCAGCGTGGCGTTCATCGTCGCGAACTCGTGGGTCTCGATGACGAACGGCGAGGACGGCATGACGATCGATTTGCCCACGCTCGGGTTTTTCGGGCTGTTCGGCGTCCAGACCGGAGAGTTCTCGCATTTCTGGTACCTCACTTTCGGCGTCGTGTTCGCATCCTACATTTGTTTGCGGGCCTTTCTCCGCTCGCCCGTCGGGCTCGTGTTCATGGGCATCCGCGAAAACGAGCGGCGGGCCGCCTATCTCGGCTACAACGTGAACGCCTACAAGATATTCAACACGGCCGTTTCGGGGTTTTTCACCTCGTTGGCGGGGGTGCTGGTGCTGCTCAAAAACGGCATCATCGGCACGGAGCAGATGGACGTGATCCATTCGGGAGAGATCGTCATCTGGTCGGTCGTCGGCGGACTCGGCACGCTCATCGGCCCCTTCGTCGGCGCGAGCTTCGTCCATTACCTGAACGATTTCCTGGGCGAATACACCGAGCGGGCGATCCTGGTCATCGGCCTGTTCTTCATCATCACGATCCTGCTGGCGCCCCGGGGCATCGTCGGCTCGATCATCGAGGTGTGGCGGGTCCAGCCCCAGGCCGGGAACGAGGAGTGAAGAAGCCCTTACTGCGTGGGGTAGTTGAAAAAGTTCCTCCTTGCCCGGAATGGATCACCGCCGTCGTTCCGTCGAACCCTCATTCATCAATCGGGTCCGACCTTCCTCTGTCCGCCCGTTTCGCCTTTGGCGGGGGATGGAGCGTCCCGCAGCGCCCGTAAATGGTAAAAAATCCGCCGCGCGCGCATTTCCCCGCATTTGGCGTTATTGTGCGCGAGGGCCCGTTCGCTAGGGTGGCGGGGAGTGTATTCCTTCTCTCTCGCCGGTCGGCGAACGGCGAATCGGGAAATCCCGGGGAGGCGTATCGGGATGAAAACAGGTGTTCAGACGATGGAGTACGCCCGGGCCGACCCGGTGCGCGCGGATTCGGAATTTCTGAAAAATACGGTAAATTTCGATAAATTTCCGAAAATGTTCATCGATCGAACTATCATCATAAAACGCATTATATCATATAGTTGCATTTTATACATGAAGTAAATTGGCAATAGTTTATCGAAATTTATCGAATTTAAAATTTTTTTGAAACCACGCATTTGCCCGCATTTCCCCGCGCGGGCGTTCCTCGCTCCTGCGGCGGCTCCGCGCCTTGTGGCCTTGAGCGGAGCGGGTGGTGTATAACGTGGCCGGATTGGACGGCATGCTCTGGAGGCGGTGATGGCGAAGCGCGTGGTGGTGGCGATGAGCGGCGGGGTGGACAGTTCCGTGGCCGCGGCCCTCATGGTGGAAGCGGGCCATGAGACCATCGGCGTGGGGCTTCGCCTCGCCGACCGGCCCGCGCAGGAATCCTTCCACAGGGGTTGCTGCGCGCCGCGCGACCTGGCCGATGCGCGCGCCGTGGCGGCCCAGCTCGACATTCCCTTCTACGTGATGGACGTGCGCGAATCCTTCAAGGAGAGCGTGATCGAGAACTTCATCTCCGAGTACGAGAGCGGCAGAACGCCCGTGCCCTGCGTCAAGTGCAACCAGGTGGTGAAGTTCGACTATCTCGCCGAGCGCGCGATGGCGTTCGGGGCGGAGTCCCTCGTGACCGGCCATTACGCCAGGCGGGTGGAGGTCGAGGGGAGCCTGAGCGTCGCGAGGAGTCTCGACAAGGAGAAGGATCAGACCTACTTCCTCTTCGGCATGACGCAGGAACAACTCGCGCGAACCGCGTTCCCCCTGGGGGAGTTCACGAAGGAGCAGACGAGGGAATACGCCCGAAAACTCGGCCTCGCGACCGCGGATAAGCCCGAGAGCCAGGAGATTTGCTTCGTGCCCAAGGACGATTACCGCGCTTTCCTCAAGGCCGAAAGACCGGGGGTCGACAGGCCGGGCGACATCGTGGATTTGGAGGGAAACGTACTCGGCAGGCACGGGGGCGTGACCAACTTCACCGTGGGGCAAAGACGGGGCCTCGACTTGGGAGGCGGTCCGCCGCGCTACGTGGTGGAACTCGAAGCGGATTCGGCCACCGTGGTGGTGGGCGAGCGCGAGTCCCTCGCGCGGGAGGTATTCTTCGCCAGAGACGTGCGCTGGTCGATTCCTCCCGAGTCCGCTCCTCTGGAAGTCCAGGTGCGGCACCGGGGCCGCGCAGCCGCCTGCGCCGTGACCCCAAAAGGGGATGGAACCGTCGAAATCAGGCCCCATGACCCGACATATCTGGGCGCCGTGGCGCCGGGGCAGGCGGCTGTTTTCTACTCCGGCGACGTGCTCTACGGCGGCGGCTGGGTGGCATAGATGAAACGAATCCTTCTGGCTGCGATTGTGTTGTTTTTCTCCACAACCGCCTCCGCTCAGGAGCAAGGCAAGAACCCGGAGGGACCCTATCTACCACTTTTGGGTTATCACCAGGAAAAACTGTTGGTGGCTCGCCCGGGCATGCCGGACGTCCGGTTTCGCCAGAGCGTAATTCTGCTGGTGGAACACAGTGAAAAAGGGGCTTTCGGGCTGATATTGAACCGCATCGTGCAGAAGATGGCGATCTCCGCGCTTTACCGGAGTTTTGGCATAACAGCGTCTGGAGAATCGAGCCAGGTGAATATCCACTACGGCGGACCCGTGTCGCCCGATTCCGGTTTCGTGCTCCATACGACAGAGCACGAATTCGAGGTGGCGCATCAATTGAGGAAGAACGTAGCGATAAGCCCGATGGAGACGGTGCTCCGGGCCGTGGCCCGAGGCAAACGGCCCAAGAAAATCGTTTTCCTGGTCGGCTATGCCGGCTGGGGGGCAGGGCAGCTAGAGCGCGAGATGAGGCGTGGAGATTGGTATACGGCCCCTGCGGATACGGATATTTTGTTCGATGATGATCACGAGAGTAAATGGAGCCGAGCCATGGAGCGTCGTTTCCGGGTGATGTAGGTTCTAAAGGGGCGCTTATTTTCCGGCGAGTTTATATCCGGCGCCTTGCGGCGCGGCGAACCCTGCGGGTTTCCCGGCGGCGTAGTTCAGCTACACAACTCTACGCACGATGAGTTCGTTAGCCCGGCGGCCATTCCATACGGCGTCCGCCCAAGAGGTGAAAGTGGATGTGAAAGACCGTTTGGCCCCCGTTTTCTCCGCAATTCGCGACGATTCGAAAACCCTCTTGAGCGATTCCCTGTTTCCGGGCGATTTCATTCGCCGCAACGAATATCGAGCCAATCAGTTCCTTGTCCGTATCCTGTATTTCGTGGAGCGTCTCCATGTGTTTTTTCGGGATGATCAGGATATGCGTCGGAGCCGCCGGGTTGACGTCTTCAAATGCAAACAATGCATCATCTTCATAGACTTTTTTGCAGGGGATATCACCTGCCACGATTTTGCAAAAAACGCAGGATTGCATTTCATGTCTCCACAATTATGAGGATGCGGCAGTGGTGGAGATTCTATCCGCAAGCGATGTTCTCTGACAAACACATCTGTGTTCCAAGGGCTTGAGATAGTTTGTCCACCCTTGCGCTCAGGCAGGATATCGCAAGTTCTGGTATGATTTTTGGGATAGAGAAAAATGCCTGAACAGTCGCAGGCTTATAGTTCAGGATTACATGCTGGCTCCTAGTGGAAGGAGATGTTCGAATGAATATCAGCCGAATGCTTGTCGAGCACGTTCACGCCATTACATATGATTCTCTGCCCGATGAGGCCAGGGACCGCGCAAAGTATTTCTTGCTCGATCACCTTGGCGTTACGTTGAGAGCGGTGGAAGCGGCCAGTTCCCGGGTTTTTCATAATTTTGCTCAAAAACGCGCTCCCGGGGGCGGGCCGTGCACCATCATCGGCTCGGCATTGAAAACGGATGCCCCCCATGCAGCGCTGGTGAACGGCGGCGTGAGCCACGCGACGGAAATGG
>WTGD01000276.1 GCA_011523725.1 Nitrospinota bacterium | reverse complement strand
AATTTAAGGACATCCAAACCCATGGCTGAGTCTTCAGGTAAAAACGGGGCCGAGAAGCAGCTTGTTGAACTCGAAACGGTGGCGATACGCTTCGCCGGCGATTCCGGCGACGGGATGCAGCTCACCGGAGACAGGTTCACGAACGCGGCGGCCATCGCCGGGAACGATCTGAGCACGTTCCCCGACTTTCCCGCCGAGATTCGCGCGCCCGTCGGAACCCTCGCCGGAGTGAGCGGGTTCCAGATCAACTTCTCGAGTAGGGACATCCATACGCCGGGCGACGCCGTGGACGTTCTGGTGGCGATGAACCCCGCCGCGCTCAAGACGAGCATCGGCGATTTGAAGAGCGGCGGCATCATCATCGCGAACGTAGACAACTTCGGCCAGAAGAATCTCGTAAAGGCCGGCTATGAGTCCAACCCCCTCGAGGATGAGGCGTTCAAGAGCAACTATCAGGTCCACGAGGTGAAGATTACCTCCATGACGCGCCAGGCCCTGGAAGACATGGAGCTTCAGTCCAACCTGGCGGATCGGTGCAAGAACTTCTTCGCGCTGGGCCTGATGTACTGGATGTACTCGCGCCCGCTGGAGCCGACCAGGGAGTGGATCGAGGAGAAATTCGGGAAACGTCCCGAGTTCGTGCAGGCCAACACGCGCGCGCTCGAGGCGGGCTATTTCTTCGGCGAGAACACCGAGGTCTTCACCAGCAACTACATCGTGCGCGAGGCCACCTATCCGGCCGGCAAATACAGGAACATCTCGGGCAACGTCGCCCTGGCCTACGGCTTCATCGCGGCGACGAAGAAGATGGGCATCAACCTCTTCTGGGGCGCCTATCCGATCACGCCGGCCAGCGACGTTCTCCACGAACTCTCCCGCCACAAGAATTTCGGCGTGCAGACCTTCCAGGCCGAAGACGAGATTGCGGCCGTCTCCGCCGCCCTGGGCGCGTCGTTCACCGGCTCGCTCGGCGTGACGTGCTCGAGCGGCCCCGGCATCGCTCTCAAGGCGGAAGCCATGGGCCTGGGCGTGATGACGGAGCTCCCCATGGTCATCGCCGATATCCAGCGCGGCGGCCCGAGCACGGGGCTTCCCACGAAGACCGAACAGGCCGATCTCTTGCAAGTCATGTTCGGACGCAACAGCGAGAGCCCGCTGCCCGTCGTGGCGGCGGCCACGCCGGGGGATTGCTTCTGGACGGCGATAGAGGCGTGCCGCCTGGCGGTGAAATACATGACGCCCGTCGTGATTCTGAGCGACGGCTATCTGGCCAACGGCTCGGAACCCTGGCTGCTGCCCAAGGCTTCGGACATTCCCGAGATGCCGGTGACCTTCCGCACGGAGCCGGAGGGTTTCCTGCCCTATCTGCGGGACCCGGAAACGATGGCGCGCCCGTGGGCGATTCCCGGCACGCCGGGTCTGGAACACCGCATCGGCGGCATCGAGAAAGAGGACCAGACCGGCAACGTCAACTACGAGCCGGAGAACCACGAGTTCATGGTGCGCACGCGCGACGCGAAGATCGCAGGCATCGCGAAGGACATCCCGAAAGCTGAGGTCATCGGCGAGGAGAGCGGCAAGGTTCTCGTCATTGGCTGGGGCGGCACCTTCGGCGCCATCACGGCGGCCATCGAAGCCCTGCAGGCCCGGGGCGCCTCCGTATCGCAGGTGCACCTGAGGCATCTTAACCCCTTCCCGGCGAACCTCGAAGAAGTGCTCGGCAATTTCGAAAAAATCCTCGTCCCCGAATTGAACATGGGACAACTCTCCAAGATGCTCCGCTACCAGTATCTGGTCGATACGATCAGCTTCAACAAGATTCAGGGAAAGCCCTTCAAGGTCGGCGAGCTGATCACCAAGATTGAGGAGTTACTCTAAATGTCTACGACGACAGCGAAGAACGGTGGGGGGTTGGGCCTCACCCGCAAGGATTTTCAGTCCGACCAGGTCGTGCGCTGGTGCCCGGGTTGCGGTGACTACGCGATTCTGGCCCAGATGCAGAAGGTGCTGCCGACGCTCGAGATTCCGCGCGAGAAATTCGTGTTCATCTCCGGCATCGGCTGCGCGGCGCGCTTCCCCTACTACATGCATACGTTCGGTTTCCACACCATTCACGGGCGCGCGCCCGCGTTCGCCACGGGCGTGAAGGTGAGCAATCCCGACCTTTCCGTCTGGGTCATCAGCGGCGACGGCGACGCGCTGAGCATCGGCGGAAACCACCTGATTCACTCCATGCGCCGCAACGTGGG
>WTGD01000233.1 GCA_011523725.1 Nitrospinota bacterium | reverse complement strand
ATTGTATCATGATAATTATGCCCATCAGGTACGAACATGGGTGTTCGGGAAATGCCTCCACCGCCTCCCCCACCCCCGCAGCCGTAGAGCGCGAGAACGAACGACAGAAAAGCAACGAGAACCCTCATCCTCTCTCCCTTGTTCTTATCCGGCGCCCTGAAAATCCGGCGCAATTCCCGAAAGGCGGCGACCCGCCCGGGAGAGCCGCGGCCGGGGAGCGCGGGCTCACGTGAGGGAGGCGTCGTCCGGAACGATTTCGATCTGCGGTTATTGGAACGAACCATATAAGCATTTTAACCGATAAGTCAATAAGCGTGGCCGGATGCACCTTTGGGGGCCGGAAACCGGCAGCCGCGCCGTATCGAGAGGGGACCGGTCGCCTGTCCGAGAAGAGCGCCCCTTGATACGGCGCGCAAGCGCGCCTACTCGGGATGAGGGGATTTTTGTTTTCCTTGACCTGCGTAGCCACTATATCACCCTCACCCTGAGTAGCCGCCGAAGGTAAAACGCGACTGAGAAAGGAGTGTTTGTATCGAAGGGCCATCCTGAGCGGGCCGCATGTATGTCGGACATATATGTCCGACCTACACGACCCTCTGAATGACGACCGTAGGGACAGGCCCCTGTGCCTGTCCGAGGTCGCGCTACAAAATAATGGGCGCCTCGCGGGGCGGTTCGCGAACCGCCCCTACGGTTGAGACCCCCCTGCGCCGGATGCGCAAATTCGATTGCGTATCCCGCGGCAAGAAAGCTATGATGCAGCCGCCTTCGCGCATATCCACTGATTCACCTTTTCCGGAGGGAGTCTCGGGTTTCTCGGGGCTGCTATCCGGGATGTTGGGATTGTCCTCGTTACTACGCATTGGAGACGAAACATGGAGAGAAGAACACTCGGACGCACGGGATTGGAGGTAACGGTCATCGGCTTCGGCGCCATGACCATCGGGGGCGTGTTCGGGCCGGTGGACGACGGGGAGAGCAACCGCGCCTTACACGCCGCTGTCGACGCCGGCATGAACTTCATCGACACGTCGGACGCCTACGGCGCGGGCCACAGCGAGACCGTCATCGGCAAGTTCCTGAACGAGCGCACGGACCGCGGCGACATCCTCATCTTCACCAAGGGCGGGAACGACATGTCGACGGGCGCGCGGAACTTCACGCCCGAGTACATCGGAGGCTGCCTGGAGGGGAGCCTGAAGCGCTTGGGCATGGACGCCATCGACTACTACCAGCTCCACAACCCCAACGTCGACAACATGGCGGCCGAGGACAGCTACGCGCTGCTCGAACAAGCCAAGGCCGACGGCAAGATAAAGCACTGGGGCGTCTCGATAAACACGGTGGAGGAATGCTATCTGGCCGCGGAGCAGGACAAGCCCGCCACCATGCAGATGGAATACAACGTCATCAGCCAGGAGGCGGCGCCCGCCTTCGCCCGCGCGAAAGAGGCGGACGTGGGCGTGATCTCCCGCGTTCCCCTGAAGCGGGGGTTCCTCTCGGGCCGCATCGACGAGGCGTTCGAGTTCGCCGAGGGCGACCGGAGAAAGGGCATCCTCTCGCCCGAGAACATCCGCAAGTTCCAGACCCAGCTCGCCCGCACGCAGGAGGTGGCGGGGAATCTGGGCATATCGCCCGCCCAGGCGGCGATTCGCTTCTGCGTCTCGAACGAGAACGTGAGCTGCGTGATCCCGGGCATCAGGACGCCCGAACAGTCGGTGCAGAACGCCGCCTGCGGCGAGTCCCTGCCCGCCGAGGCCGTGAAGAGGCTGCAGGAGGTTTAGGCGGCGCTTGTTGAGATGAGGGGATTGAGGGGACGCCTCCTTTCGGCTGGAAAAGCAACCCCCCTGTATCCCCCCTTAACAGGGGGGTAAAAAAACAAAGCCCCCCTGACAAGGGGGGTTGGGGGGTTCGTAGGGACAGGCCCCTGTGCCTGTCCTCGCAGGCGCAACCACGCGGATGAATATCCTCGATACGGGCGGCCACGGGGGGCCGCCCCTACGGGTGAATGCGGTTTTGATCGTCATTCCGGCGAAAGCCCGACGGCAACACGTGCAGCAAGAAATTCACTCCCCCCTTGAGGGTCGGGCTCCCCGAGGGGGGAGCCCGACGATGAAGCCGAGCGGTTTGTGCGAAGGCTGAATCGGTGGGGGGACATACCACTGAAAAAGCTCCCCCCACCGGTTCGGTTTCGGGAGAAAAGCTCCCTCACCTCACCGACTCCCCCTCAAGGGGGGAGTGAATTTAGAATTCTCTTCTGTGAGGGATAACCTCCTTAGGGAGAGTCATTTCAAAAGCGTATGCCGATTGAAACGCCGTAATTTCTTTGTTCTTGGGATAGCCGCCGCCCCCGGTCGAGGCGCGGCATTCGCCTTTATGAAGGAGACGAAAATGCCTGTGACGAATTGGGACGAACTGCCGGTCAAGGTGCCGTTCCCGGGGGTGGAGGTGGGCCTCGTGAGCGGGAAGCACTGCATGATCAGCTACATCCACGCGAAGGGCGGGAATTCCACGCGAAGGCACCACCACGAGGCGGAGCAGATTTTCTGCCTCATCAGCGGCTCCGCCCGGGTGCAGGCGGGCGACGACCCGGTGGCGGTCTTGAAGCCGGGCGACGTCTGGTACGTGCCGCCCCATACCGAGCACCAGGCGGATTACCTCGAAGACACGGTGGCCTTCGAGGCTGCCGGCCCCATACGGCTGGACAATTTCGCGGGCTACCTGCACCAGGACACCCATTTCGTCGACCAGAGGGACCTCGCGGCGGACATGGAGAGGGAGCAGGCGGGGTAGGGGGGAGTGTTTCCGGTTTTCGTTTTGCCCGCATTTCCGCAATGAAGATCAAACGCCGCACCCATTGTAGGGGCGGACCTATGTGTCCGCCCGATTGGCAGGAAAGAACGGGGGAAGCGGTGTAGGTCGGACATATATGTCCGACATATATGCGACCCGTCCAGTTCGCGGCATATGGGCCGCATATATGCGGCCCATACATGCGAAAGGTGGCCCTTCGCAGATCGCCGAACGCCGGAATGACGATCCAAACCAAATCGGACAGGTCGCGACCTGTCCCTACCTTCCCGCGCCTGTCCGTTTTTGTATCGGTACGCCATTTCCTCCCTCCTCGGCCGGAAACGCGCCACGCTCGCCGTCCGCGCCGCCTCCTAAGTCCGCGCGCAAACCATCCCTGAGCGGATAGCCTGAAGGACCTGCTCTTGCTGAGGAGCTGCTCCACCGGTAGAGTGATGCGGACGTTCGAGGACGAACGATGCGGCGAAGCCGCCTCGCCCCGCGCGGAATGGAGGGATGATGACGCAGCGCAAGCCAAAATCCCGCCACGAGTCGATAAAGGCGGGCGATTTCATTCGTGTCGGCATGCTCGATGAGCTCAAGCGCAAGCGCATGAAAGTGGTGAGCGGCCGGCGCCATCCCATCCTTGTGGTGTATGAGGGGGGCCGCCTTCACGCGCTTGACAACCGCTGTCCCCATCTCGGCTTCCCGCTCCACCGGGGGTCGGTGGAGAACGGCATCCTCACCTGCCACTGGCATCACGCCCGCTTCGATCTCGAGAGCGGTTGTACCTTCGACCTGTGGGCCGACGATGTGCCGAGGGCCAGGGTCGAGGTACGGGGCGATGCGGTCTGGGTCGCGGCCGATTGCAGCTATCCCGACGAGGGCGACTATTGGCGCACGCGGCTCGGCGACGCCATGGCGCACGACCTGGATCTGGTGAGCGGGAAGGCGGTGCTCGGCCTGCTCGATCAATCCGTTGCGAGCGCCGATATCCTCGCCGACGCTTTCCTGTTCGGCGCGCGGAATCGCGACGACTGGAGCGCCGGTTCCACGATTCTGGCCGCGCTGGCGAACGTGTTGCCGACCCTCGATGAGGACGACCGCTATCTCGCGCTGTTCAAGGGCATCTCCGAGGTGGCCGGCGACTGCGCCGGCGAGATGCCGCGCCGCGACCGCAAGCCCCTGGCCGAGGCCGCTCCTTCGCGGGACACCCTGCGGGACTGGCTCCGGCACTGGTCCCTGGTGCGTCACCGCGACGGCGCGGAGCGCACCGTGCTGACCGCGATCGCCGCCGATGCGACGCCCGCGGAGCTCGCCGATCTCCTGATCACCGCACAGACCGATCGCTACTACGCCGATCGTGGCCACAGCCTCGATTTCATCAACAAGGCGATGGAGTGCCTCGATACCATCGGCTGGCGACACGCCGAGGCCATCCTGCCCACGGTGCTGAAGACCATGGTGGCAGCGCGCGGCGAGGAGGAGGCGAACGCCTGGCGCCACCCGCTCGATCTGGTGCCCCCCCTGGAGGCGGCCTTCGCCGGGCTTCCGGAGCTCTTCCGGAAGGGGGCCAAGACGAAGGGCGTCTGGCGGGATCACCGCGCGCTGGCCGGGGCAATCCTCGGCGAGGAGGCCGGGCCCATCATCGCCGCCATCAACGCCGCGGTCGCCGCCGGCGCCCGGCCGACGGACCTCTCCCGCGCGCTCGCTTATGCGGCGGCGATCCGCGTGGCGCGCTTCGGCACCTCGAACGAGTTTTCCGACTGGAACGCGGCGCTTCACGCCTTCACCTACGCCAACGCGTTGCATCAGGTTCTAAAGCGTATCACCGCGGAGGGGGAGGCGCCGCCCGAGGCCCATGTCGACGTGGTGCGCGGCGTGTTCCACGGCGCCATGGCGGTCTATACGAATCGCTTTCTCAATGTGCCCCCGGCCCGGCTGCCGGAGGAGGAGCCCGCGGCGTTGGCCCGGCTCCCCGGGGACGCGGCGGCGCTCCGCGAGGGCCTGCTCGATGTGATGGACCGCCAGCAGCAGGTCCAGCCGGCGGCGCGGCTGGTCGCCCGGTATTTGAACCAGGGCCACGATCCCGCAGGTATCATCGCGACGCTCGGCCATGCGCTCCTGCGCGAGGACGCGAACTTTCACATGTTCCAGATGTACGAGGCGGGCGTGCAACAGTACCGCGAGTGGGCGGGTGAGCCCGAAGGCGGCCACATTCTGGTAGCCGTGACCCGCTTTCTCGCCGCGCATTCCCCGACCCAGCGCGCCAGGCACCAGACCGCGACCATCGCCCGCCGGCTGCATCGCGGGGAGAGCGTGCATGAGGGCGAGGGCGGGGACGCGGCCGATCCGGCTGCCCTGTCCGATTCGGCTGCGAAATAGGCTTCGACGAACGCCGGAATGAAGATCAAATGCCGTACACATTGTAGGGGCGGTTCGCGAACCGCTCCTACGGGGCCTGTTGAAAAAGCCCTCCTTGTCGGGGTTTTTGAAAAACCTTCTTCGGCCAGCATTGTGATTGTAGGGACAACCCTCCGTGGTTGTCCTTTTGCAGGACGGGGAAAATGAGGACAGGCCCCCGTGCCTGTTCGACGTCGCGACCTGTCCCTGTAGTCGCCTGAATCAGAAGACCGGCATTTCCCGGTAGGTGCCCCAGACCGACTTGAGTTTCCCGGTGATCTCTCCCATCGTCGCGCCCTCGCGCACGAGTTCGACCGTGACGGGCATGATGTTCCGCGTCTCGTCCTTCGCGACCGAGACGAGCTCTTTCAGAAGCGTTTCGACCCTGGCGTTATCGCGCTCGGCGCGCACTCGCCTCGTCCGCGCGATCTGCCGCTCGGCCGTCGAGGAATCATAGGGATGGGTCTCGATCTCCTGGTCTTTTTCCTCCTCGACCAGGGTGTTGACCCCGATGACGGGCTTCTCGCCGGATTGCTTGCGCAAGGCGGTCTCATAGGCGAAGTCGGCGATCTGCTTCTGGAACCAGCCTTCCTCGATCAGTTTGATCGTCCCGCCGTTCTCGTCCACGTAGTCGAGGATATCGAAGATGCGCTTCTCGTACTCGTTGGTCAGGCTCTCGAGGTAGTAGGAGCCGCCCACCGGGTCGATGACGTTGGCGACGTTCGTTTCCTCCGCGATTACCTGCTGCGTGCGCAAGGCCAGCCGCATGGCGTCCTCGGTCGGAATCGCGAACGCCTCGTCGTAGCCGTTCGTGTGCAGCGACTGGCAGCCGCCGAGGACGGCGGCGAGGGCCTGGAACGCGGTGCGCACGATGTTGATGCGGAATTGCGGCTTGGTGAGGGTCGCGGCCGCGGTCTGGCAATGGAAGCGAAGCCGCATCGATTCGGGGTTCCTGGCGCCGAAGCGTTCTTTCATGATCCGGGCGTAGCAGCGGCGCAGCGCCCGGAACTTGGCGACCTCCTCGAACAGGTCCGCCTGGGAGACGTAGAAGAAGGCGAGCCTCGGCGCGAACTCGTCCACCTTCATGCCGGTCTTGAGCACCTCCTCCACGTAGACGATCAGGTTGCACATGGTGAAGGCGGCCTCCTGTAAGGGTGAGGCGCCGGCTTCCGAGATGTGATAGCCCGAGATGTTGATCGGGTTGTAGCGCTTCATGTGGCGGCCGCAGAAGGATATGCAGTCGCGCACGATGCGGACCGAGGGCGCGATGGGATAGATGAACTCCTTCTGCGCCATGTACTCCTTCAGGATGTCCGCCTGGATGGTGCCCGAGAGCCTGTTCAGGTCGAGGCCGCGCTTCTCGGCCAGCGCCACGTACATGGCGAGCAGGATCCAGGCGCTGGGGTTGATGGTCATCGATACCGAGATGTTCTCAAGATCGATGCCGTCGTAGAGCGCCTCCATGTCGGCGAGCGTGTCCACGGCCACGCCCTCGCGGCCCACCTCGCCGTCGCTCATCGGGTGGTCGGAGTCGTAGCCCATGAGCGTGGGCATGTCGAAGTCGGTCGAGAGTCCCGTCTGGCCTTGCGAGATGAGATACTTGAAGCGTTCGTTGGTGTCCTCGCCGGTGCCGAAACCGGCGATCTGGCGCATGGTCCACACCCGGCTGCGGTACATCGTCGGGTAGGGCCCGCGCGTGAAGGGGTAGCGCCCCGGCAGGCCGATGTCCTCGAGCGGCGTTTCCGCAATATCGGCGGCGGTATAGACGCGCTGCACCGGAAAATCGCCGATGGTGAAGAATTGCTCCTTGCGCTCGGCCTGTTTGTTCAGGAAGGCGGCGACCTCGTTGCCCTCCCAGTCCTCGATCTCGCTCCGGAGTTTCTCAAGCGGATTTTGAGTGAACGTCTCGTTCATGGTCTCCCTCTCCTTCGAGCGTCGTCGAGAGCAGTTCCTCCGCCAGCGAATAGGGGTCGCTCTCCCGGCGCATGAGCTGTTCGGCGAGTTTCGCGCTCGCCGACGCCGCAGCGGCGTTGAACCGATCATACAACAGGTTTTCGGCGGTCTTGCGCAGCCGGAATTCCGCGATGCTTTGGCGCCGCGCCAGGCCCGCATCCGTATTCGTGGTCAGGTCGCGATGGCGGGCAACCGCCCCCAGCAGCTCGTCGATCCCTTCTCCGGAAACGGCGCTGGTGCCGACTACGGGGATGGCCCAGCCGGATGGTTCCTGCCCGCCCGCTCCGAGCGCCAGCATCTGCTTCAGATCGGTCAGCGTCCGGTTGGCGTCGCTCCGGTCGCATTTCGACACGACGTGGATGTCGGCGATCTCCAGGAGGCCCGCCTTGATCGCCTGGACCTCGTCGCCTAAGCCGGGCGCGGAAACCACCACCGTGGTGTGGGAGGCCCGCACGATCTCGACCTCGTCCTGGCCCACGCCGACGGTTTCCAGAATGATGACCCCGAAGCCGGCGGCATCGAGAATGTCGACTGCCTCGAGCGCCGCGCGCGCCATGCCGCCGGTCGCCCCGTGCGTCGCCATGCTGCGGATATAAACGCCCGGGTCGGCGCTCAAGTCGCTCATGCGGATGCGGTCTCCCAAGATGGAGCCGCCCGAATACGGAGAGGACGGATCGATCGCGATGACCCCGACCTTGTCACCGCCGGCGCGCAGTCTTTGCGAAAGCAGGCTGACGAGCGTGGATTTTCCGCTGCCAGGCACTCCGGTCATCCCGACGACGTGCGCCCCTCCGGCGAGCTTGTGGATCTGCGCGAGTGCGCCGCGCGCTTCCGCCAGGCCTGATTCCGCGCGCGATATGAGGCGGCCGATCGCGGCCGGCTCGCCTCTTTGAACGCGGGCGATGAGTTCCACCGAAGGGACATAGGCGCCCATCAGCGGTTTTCGTCATCCAGTTGCGTCTGCATTTCCTGAAAGACGGCGCGATCGTCGATCACGCGGCGCGCCTTGAAATCCGTCCGGGGGATCGAGCCCGGCTCGACGATCTCCACGGCCGTCCGCAGCCCGAGCACCATCTGCAGCTTGTGCGCCACCTCCGTGCGGAACCGGGCGGCGGCCTCGGGCGCAGCGTAAGTCCCGGGGTCGGCCTCGACGCGCAGCAGCAACTCGTCCATCGCAGCCTCGCGGCTGATGACGATCCGGTGCTCTCCGCCGTAGTGCGCCAGTTCGTTGAGCGCGGCGTCTATCTCGCTCGGGTAGACGTTCTCGCCGCGGATCGTGAACATGTCGTCGATGCGCCCGAAAATGCCGTGCGGCAGGCGCGGGTAGGTGCGTCCGCACGGGTTCGGTTCGTCCACCCACCGGGTCAGGTCCCCCGACGCCAGGCGGATCATCGGCTGCGACGCGCGTTCGAGATGGGTGTACACGGGCGTCCCCCGCTCCCCGTAGGGGACCCGGCGCATGGTTTCGGGGTCACACACTTCCGTGTAGACGACGTCCTGCCAGCAGAGCATTCCGTCCGTCTCGGCCGAACTCGCCACGTTCATCCACGGGCTCATCTCGGCCATGGAGCCGCTGTCGTAAACCCTGGCCCCGTAGAGTCCCTCGATGCGCTCGCGGATGGCCGGGATCGAGGCGCCGGGCTCGCCGGAGAAGAACATGATTTTGAGCTGCATGTCGCGCGGGTCGATGCCCTCGTCTTCCGCGACCTGGGCGAGGTGTAAGGCGTAGGTCGGCGTGCCGTAGAAGGCGGTGGGCTTCAGCATGTTCAGCCATTGCACGCAGCGCGCCGACATGCCGGACACGCCGGCGCCGAACGGGAACGCCTTGGCGCCCAAGCGTTCCGCGCCGGCGAGCGCCCCCCAGCTCCCCATGTAGAGAGAAAAAATGGCGGCGACGCAGATCGTGTCGCCCGGGCGCAGACCCATGCCCCACATCACGCGCGCATGCGCGTTGGCGATGGCGCGCCAGTCGTTCTGCGAAATGGCGAAGGCGGTGGGCCGCCCGGTCGTGCCGCTGGTGCCGTGGATGTGATAGACGTCCGCTTCGTCCACACAGAGGTAATCGCCGAAGGGCGGATGGCGCTCCTGCGCCTCGCGCAGGTCGTTTTTGGTCAGGACGGGGACCTTCTCCTCGAAGTCCTCGAGCGAGTGGAGTTGCTCCGGGTGGAAACCGGCTTCATCCCACTTGCGGCGGTAGAGGGGCGCATGCTCCCAGGCGTAGGCGCAGACTTGGGCAAGCCGCTCCAGGATGTCCTTCTCCCGGTCTCCCGCCGGCATCGTCTCCCGCCGGGGGAACCAGTAACGGCTCTCCGGAGGCGGGAGGAAGTTCTCGTCGTAAGCGGGTGGGAATGACCAGGACTCCATGGATATAGATTCAGCGCGCGCCGCGCTCCTCCACGAGACGGGTCAGCGTGTCGATGATCGTCTGGGGCGGCGTATCCTGCAGCAGCACCTTGCTGACCCCCATTTCCTTGAGCTGGACCACGTCTTCGTCCGGCATGACGCCGCCGGCCACGACGATCATGTCGTCGGCGCCATTGGTCCGGAGCAGGTCGAATATCTTGGGGAACACGGTCATCTGCACGCCGGAGAGGAGGCTTACGCCCAGCACGTCGACGTCTTCCTGCACGGCGGCGGTCACCACCTCTTCGGGCGTGCGGTGCAGGCCGGTGTAAATCACGTCCATGCCGGCGTCGCGCAGGGCGCGGGCGACGATCTTGACACCCCGGTCGTGACCGTCGAGACCCACCTTCGCGAGCAGGACGCGGATTGGCTGACTCATGAGGCGTTCCTCAACAGGCTCTGATTTGTATGCGAAAAACAGCATACAACCTGCAAAAAAAGCACCACAGTGTCAAGGAGAGACGGAATCGACCCGCGGGGAGATGCGCAGCCGGACAGGTCCCTACGCGTTCGGCAGAACCGCCGCATCCTCTTCGGCGGGATGTATTTCGGCGAAGGAGAAATTCCTGGTCCGGCCATCTGCGCCGAAATCGATGATTTCGGTCTCATGGATGACCTTGTCGATCATGTCCTGGACGGGCAGGCGGGACTCCGTGCCGCGCAGGTAACCCGCGTGGGAGCGTATAGCGGGGTGTTTCGGAACGAACAGCGAGCAGCAATCCTGGTCGGGCTCGATGGAAATATCGAACGTGCCGAGTCCTTTCGCCGCTTCGATGATCTCGTCCTTATCCATGCCGATCAGGGGCCTTAAGATAGGCATCCGCACCGCTTCTTCGATGGCCGCCAGGTTCTGGAGCGTCTGGCTCGCCACCTGGCCCAGGCTCTCGCCGGAGACCAGGGCGCGTGCGTTCTCGAGCCCGGCGATATGCTCCCCGATGCGCGCCATGAACCGGCGGTAGAGAACCACGCGGTATTCGGGCTGCGTGGCGAGGACGACCTCTTTTTGCAGGTTGCCGAACGGAACCATGTAGAGCCTGCTGCCCAGCTGGTAGCCGTTCAGCAGGTGGGCCAGATCCTTCGCCTTCTCGGCGGAGGCGCGGCTCAGGTAGGGCGCGCCGTGAAAATGGATGAACACCACTTCGCAGCCGCGCTTCATGATCCGCCAGGCGGCCAGCGGCGAGTCGATGCCGCCAGACAGCAGCGCCGCCACCCTGCCGAGCGAGCCGACGGGCAGGCCGCCGGGCCCCGGTATTTTCTCGGCGTACACCCAGGCTTCCCTGGGAATGACCTCGACGTGCACCGCCAGTCCCGGACGCTCCAGGTCGACGGGCAGGTGTCTTCGGGCCTGAATCGCAGCGCCGATGGCCCTGTCCCACTCGCGTGTGCTGACGGGCGTGGTCGGGAACGATTTTCGGGTCCGCACCCGGAAACTTTCGGTTTTGAGGGGGGCGATCATGTCGAGCGCCGTTTGCGCCGCCGCATCGAGGTCGAGCGGAACCCGTTGCGCCCGGGCGAAATAGGCGACGCCGAACACCTTGCCGAGCGCCTCGATCAGTGCGTCGGGGTCTTCCAGGCCGCTTGTTTCCAGAATCAGCCTTCCCGTACGTTTTTTGACCTTCGCCTCGCAGAACAGGCCGGCCGCGCGCTCGATCCTTTTGGATAGCCGCTCGATGAACAGCGGGCGGTTTTTCCCCTTGAGTCCAATCTCATCGTAATGGATGAGGACCGAGACGTCTTTGGGTTCTTGGGGACTCACGGCGCTCTCTCCAGGAGAACCTCCTCCCCCGAGCGGACTTTCAGGAAATCTTTCGGATCGCCCGTCACTCTGCCCAGCGGATTCACGGCGCTGGCCGCGCGGGGCGCGTCGTCCACGCTCGCAGGCGTGCGGCCGAAAAAGATGCAGAATGCCTTGCCGGGAGGCCAGTAGGCGATCTCTCCGACCTCCATCTCCTCGCGCGCGGAGGCTTCCTGCGGCGCCTCCAGGGGGATGGAGAAATAGATCTCCTCGCCCCAGACGTTCGCCGCGCCCGTGATCGGCAAGGCCTCCCACAAGGCGTTCGCGGTTTCGCTCTCCGTCAGTTCCGCCTCCATGCTTACGTTGCCTGCGGTGATTTGGATTCTTCTGCTCACAACCTTGAACTCCCCCATGGTTGGACAATCGCCCTGTTTCTGGCAACATAGCCGAGCTTCGTCTTGAGGAAAAGGGGCGTTTCGTCGTCTTGACGCACATGGGCCTCCCTCAGTATATGGAGTTGCTTTCGGGTTCGGCTTTCGGGGACAATGCCCGGGAGAAAGAAAACCCCGCATCAGGGATTTTCTCGCGGGTCGGAGGTGGGATGAAATTTTCTGAGATTGCGGATTCAATCGCTTCCGAGATGAAGGAAGTAGAAGAAGCGATTCACGCGAATTTTCATTCAGACGTCGTCTTGATACCCGATGTGAGTGATTATCTCATTGGTTCCGGCGGCAAGCGTATTCGGCCGATGCTCCTGGTGCTCGTCGCCAAGGCGTGCGGCTATGAGGGGCCTCGCGCCACGACGATGGGCTGCGTGGTGGAGTACATCCATACGGCCACGCTCTTACACGACGACGTGGTGGATGACGCGCAGATGAGGCGGGGCAACCCCTCCGCCAACGCGAAATGGAACAACGAGACGAGCGTCCTGGTGGGCGATTTCCTCTTCGCCAAGAGTTTCTCGCTCATGGCCGCGGACGCCGATTTGCGGATCATCAAGACGATGAGCGAGGCCTGCACCCTGCTCTCCGAGGGGGAAGTGCTCCAGTTGGTCAACATGTAC
>WTGD01000092.1 GCA_011523725.1 Nitrospinota bacterium | reverse complement strand
CCCATGCGGAACCCGCCGCACCTGGGAGCGTTGATCCGCGAGAGCATGGAAGAGGCCGGCTGGAGCGTCACCGGGACGTCGGCGCATCTCGGCTGTGAGCGCGGCACGCTTTCGCGCCTGCTGAACGGGAAGGCGGGCGTGTCCGCCAGAATGGCGCTCGCGCTGGAGGGAATCGGCTGGGGAACCGCCGAGCACTGGACGCGCATGCAGGCGAGCTACGAACTGGCGCAGGTCCGCAGGGAGCGCGACGCCGGGGAACGGCCGGCGAGCGTGAGGTCCGCGTGATGCGGCGTGAAACCCGAGCGAAGAGGAGTTGTTGAAAAAGCCCATTTCGTTTTTGAGCAACATGGAGGTTCACGCGGCGCGGTCGCGATGGTTTTGTAGGGCAGGCCTCCGTGCCTGTCCTTTCGAGGCGGTTCGGTGTTTACCGTCATTCCGGCGAAAGCCGGAATCCATTTTGACTTTGCCTTTTCGTCAGGGTTCCTGCACATCGGCGGGGAATGAAACGCCGCCGCGTGTTCACCCGCATCCGCAAATGGATTCCGGCTCAAGGCCGGAATGACGATCAAAAGCGCATTCACCCGTAGCGGGACAGGCGCAGGGGCCACGGACAGGCACGGAGGCCTGTCCCTACGCGAAACGCGATGGTTCCGTAGGGTCAGACATATATGTCTGACCCCCTGTGGCCGCCCGTGCCGGATATGTTCATCCCCGTGGTTGCGCTTCGCACGTACAGGGGCAATCCACCTCATTCGGACGATGCCCGGATCGCCGGCGCGCCCCCGGACCCCTGTGCCGCTGGATAAACCTTGAAAAATTCCCGACAATGCACGGGACGGGATTCGCGCGCATCATCGCCCATCGAACGCATGGCCTCGAAAACGAGGATTGTCATGTTGTCCAACCGGAATCCAAAAAGACGCATACGGAAATATGTCCTCGGCGTTGCGGTTGTCATCCTCGTCATCGGAATTTTCTCGTTTCAATATCCCAAGCTCGTAACGCAGATCGTTTTCGGGGCGAATACCTCGCCGGTAGAGCTCGCGCTCCGCGGCTCCTATGGCGCGCGCGAGGGGGATGAGAAAACCGCAGCCATCGCCGCAGCGGCAACGGCCTTTCTTACCTCGCTGAACGATGCGCAGAAAAAAGCGGCAACCTATGCGTTTTCCGACAACGCCCAGCGATCGAACTGGTCAAACTTTCCCGAGGGCATGTTCCCCCGCGGCGGCTTGAAGCTGGGTGAACTCACCGAAGCGCAGCGCGCAAGGCTGAACAATCTGCTCGCCGAATTCATGAGCGAAAAAGGCGTCCGGAACATCGACTACCAGCTGGCGGCCGCAGACACGCTGAGATCAAGCAGTTTTCTGAGATACGGGTCCGGATTCTATTCCGTTGCGTTTCTGGGAGAGCCTTCGACGGACCGGCCCTGGATGTTCCAGTTCGGCGGCCACCACCTCGCCATCAACATCACCGTTTACGGCCCTGACGTTTCTTTCTCGCCGATGCTTACCGGCGGCAGCCCGCTCCGTCTGCGATACGGCGGCGAGGAAATTTTCATCACCGAAGAAGAAACCACTGCGGCCCGGACCTTCCTGGACAGCCTGAACAGCGATCAGAAAAAGCGCGCCGTGCGCGGAGAAGGAGCCATCGACCTCCAGTCCGGGCCGGGGAAGTACGGGACCGCCCTCGCACCCGAAGGCGTCAAGGGCAGCGACCTGACGGATACGCAGAAAGAACTCCTTCTGGGCGTGATAGCCGCGCGCCTGGGCTTCATCAACGCCGACGACTACGCGGCGAAGATGGCGAGCGTGAAGGCGGAGATCGACGATACGCATTTCGGCTGGTGGGGACCGCAGGACGTCCGGGGCGCCGCGTATTTCCGTGTGACCGGCCCCTCGATCGTGCTCGAATACGCTCCGCAAGACGGCGGAAGCGCGACAGGCCACGCGCACAACATGTACCGCAATCCCCGGAACGACTACGGCTCCGCCTGGATCGGAACCGGCAGGTAAAATCGAAAAACCATGCGCTCCCGCGTACGGGATTGCCTTGCCCGGTCGGTACCGCACAGGCGCACGACGAAGTGGAACACCGGGAAAATCCGGGCCGTCTCGCGGCGAAGCGGCGGCGCGCCGGTTCAAGATGCGGCCCGGCCGAATCAGAAACGGTAAGACAGAAAGAACCCGCCGGAGAGGCGGCCGGCGTCTTTGACGATGGGGCTGTCGGCGGCGTCGCCCAGCAACCGGGAATACCCGGCCTGTGCAATCACCGCCCAGTTTTCCGCGAACGGATAGATCACGCCGGCTTCCAAGTCCACCGATTTCAGCCCGGCCCCGGGGTCGTACCGCGGGTGGCCCGAGGCGGAAGATTGCGCCGGGTTCACGCCGAAGTAGCTTTCCATGTAGTCGCCGTCGGCCCAGGTGGCGGATGCGGCGAGCCTGAGCACCGGGCCTTTGAGTCCGCCTTCTCCCATCTCTTTCGGGTTCATCCTTCCGCTCAGCAGCGCAAACGGCGCGACGGCCCCGACCCCGGCCTTCACCAGCGTCCCCCCGGAGCCTCCCAGGTGTCTTGAAACGCCGGCGCGCAATGCCAGGAGCCCGAAGCCGTATTTCACGACGAGGTTGGCGGCGGCGGTTTCGTCGATGTCGCCCATGCCTCTCAGGGCGTCGCCGTCCGATTCGTCCCTGGCGAACACATACCCCGCACCGGCGCTGACCGTGAGGCCGCCCTCGTCGTAGACGCGCACGCCCAAACCGTCGCGCGGGTTCAGAAACACCAGGTCTTTCCAGGTGATGTCGATGAGCGGAAGCGCCCGCGTTTTCATTTCGTCCGATCCTTCATACTTCGGGATGTATTTCGCGCCCGCGCCGATGCGGATATCCCAATCGCCTCTTTCGCCGCCTTCGGCGGGCGGAAGCCCGGCGAACAGGAAGACCGCCAAAAGGATCGGCGCAAATTTCCTCGCCGGAGGGTTTTTCATGTTTCGACTCCTGAAATCCAAAGACATTCGGCGCCGACGAACACGGGCGCGCCTCGTCTCGGCGATATGCCGGGATGAACGGGACGATGAATGAAATTGTATCAGCCGGAATGGCGGCTTCAAAGGAAAATCGCGGGCGTTTGCGAACCGGGGAAGGAGGGATTGTGCGCGTCGGCTCCAAACGAAAATGGGACGATGCTTCCGCGCCCCTCGCCGCAGCCCCGACGCCAACGCCTATGGGAGCGCCGCGTGAAGGATATCCGAGTAGGTCGCCGTATTCCCGTCGAATGTCGCGACGATACGGCCCAGGCGCATCACATGGATGACATCCGAAAAGCCGATGAGATCTTCAAACTCGGAGCTTGCAACCAGCGCGCCCATTCCTTCGTTGCGAACGAGCCTGCTGATGTAATGGCGGATCTCGGCCTTGGCGCCGATATCGATGCCTTGCGTGGGTTCTTCGAGCAGAAGAAACTTCGGGTCCCCCTGAAGGGACCGGGCAATCGCCAGTTTCTGCTGGTTGCCGCCGCTCAGGTTTCCGGCCATGGTGTTCAGCCCGGCCCCCCGGATATCGAATACCTCGGCGAATTTCCGGCTCGTCTCCCGCTCGGCCCGCCGAAGCCGGAAACCGTTTCGTCCGAGCGATCCCGAAACGGGCAAGGCGATGTTCTCCCGGACCGTGAGCGACGGGACGATACCCGCTTGCCGCCGGTCGGCAGGGACCAGCGCGATCCCGAGCTTGTACGCTTTTGTGGTCGAGCCGGGCGGAATGGAGACCTCGTCCAGCTCGATAGAGCCGGCGTCGTATTTTATACGGCCCGCAATTGCGGCGAGCAGCGGACCAAACCCCGCGCCTTGCGCGCCGGCGATTCCCACAATCTGTCCCGCCGCTGCTTCGAGCGAGACGTCTGAAAAGCTTCGGCCGAACCCGAGCGCCTTCACTGCCAGCCTGCTTCGTTTCGCCGTGCCCTGGGCAGCGTCTGTCGCCTGCGCTCCCTGCTCCCCGGCGCGCGCGGACTTTGTCATCAACTCGATTATTTGTTGCCGGTCGATCTCGTCGCGTCGAAACGTACCGACGCTGAGGCCGTCGCGCAGGATCGTAATGCGGTCGGCTATCTGGAGAACCTCACCGATACGGTGGCTTACATATACAATGGCCGTACCCGCTTCGCTCCGGATCCTGGTCAGGGTGGCCAGAAGCGCCTCGGCATCCACTGCGGAGAGCACCGCCGTCGGCTCGTCGCAAAGGACCACGCTCACCGGAGGCAGGAGCGCGTGAGCGATCTGGATGAATCTGGCCTCCGGTGTGCTTAAATTCTCCCCCAGGACCAAGGGATCCACGTGAGCGCCGATCAGGCGGAGCACTTCCGTCGTCATGGCCCGCTCGCGGCGCGAGAGCCTGTTCCGGTCGACCAGCGCCCCCTCGAGGCCCAGCATGATGTTGCGGCCGGTAATCAGTTGTCCGCACAATTCGACATCCTGCGGCATTATCTTGATGCCGTACCGCTTCCTGGCCTCACGCGGCGAGCGCAGCCGCACCTCATTCCCGTTGATGTGGACCTGTCCGGAGTCCATCGCGAATGCGCCCACCATCAGCTTCAGAAGTGTGGACTTTCCCGACCCGTTCTCCCCGACCAGCGCGTGTATCTCACCGTGGTCGACATCGAAGCTCACGCGGTCCAGGGCCTTTACGCCGGGGAACGTTTTGGTGACGTTCTCCATCCTGATGGCGGGAACACGGCGTTCTTCGGCTTGGGAATTCAGCAATTCCATCCTCTGTGACCACCAGGCTCGCGAGCGAAGCGCTGCTTGCCGATCATTTTTGAGCCGAGACCTCGAACCCTTTCTGGATAAGCTCCAGCGTCACCGCAGTCTTGTTGGGCGGCATGTCTTTTGCCGTGTACCGCGTCAGCGGGATGCACACCAGGGCGGGCACGTTTTGATCGCCATTCAGGATAGCCACGGCGTGACCAACCCCCTGATACCCCATCGGGGTTGGCGTAATGCCGATGATCGTCGAGTACTGGCCCTCTTTCAAATCCTGAATGGAGGCGGGGTCCAGTCCGTTCGTGACGAAAGCCACTTTCTTGTACCGCGCCGGCAGCGAGTCGGGATCGAGCAGCAGGTTGAAGACCGAATACACCCATTTGATATCGGGATGGGCCTGAACCGCGTTCTCGAATGATTTCAGCCCCTGGGCGGGATCGACATTCTGCGTCGCCGAGACGGCGATCTTGACGCCCGGGTACTTTTCTTTCACCCGGTCCGCGAAACCGGCCGCCCGTTTGGCCGACCAGGTGGCGTTGGCCGGCCCGGCGATCACGATGCCCTTCCCGGCATTCGGGCCGGTCTCCTTCACCAGGAGGTCAGCCGAATCACGACCCATCTGGTAGTCGTCCTGCATCACCATGTACGCATCCGGCGAGCTGGACTCGGTGGCCACGATCACGACCGGAATTTTTTCGCGGAGAAATAGGTTGGTGATTGCGACGCCGCCCTGGATATCGGTCGGGATGACCGCGACTGCGTCCACGCCTTTGAGCAGGAGACGCTCGGCCTGTTTGAGCTGCTGCTCGGGCGACGCGTATCCGGTGCCCGCGGAAACGAACTCGAGCTTCACGCCCGCCTCTTTGGCAGCCTTGAATGCGCCGCTCGAACCTGCCTGGTAGTAGTGCCCCGCCAGCGTGGGCTCCATGAAGCCGATTGTGTATCTGCGCTTCGCCTTCGGCGCGCGGTACGCCGCGGCTTCATCCGGGGTAGGAGAAACCGTGCAGGGAAGATTCGAATGCAGCTTCTTCGCCGTCGGAAGCGCCTGGTACTTCGCATAGGCTGCATCTTTGGGACTGATTTTGATTTTCTGGGCGCGAACCTCACTCACTCCCCAGAACATAAGCACAAACGTGACGAGACTCAGCATGGCAATCATTGATTTGATACGCATGGTGTTCTCCTTTGGCAGTGAAACGATATGTTGCGTCAAGGACCGCTTAACCGGTCGCTGCTGCTGCGAAGCAGAGATTTCGCCAGTTTTACGATCGCCCATTCACTTATCCGGCGCCGCTGATTGAAGGCAACCGCTACGACCAGCACGACGCCGGTAACCATCTGGCGCGCGAACTCCGAAACACCGACGATCTCGAGACCGCTGGTGAGCACCGTCAGGATACCCACTCCCATCGCAACGCCAAGCAGCCGACCGACTCCACCGCCGATCGCGGCGCCCCCGATCACCGCAGCGGCGATGGATTCAAGCTCCAGACCAGCCCCGAGGCTTGCCTGGCCAAGCGTGACCCTGGATGCGAGCATGACTCCGGCGGCGGCCGCGAAAAGGCCGCACATCGCATAGGCGAGAACCTCGTAAAGGGCGACCGAAATCCCCGAAAGCCGCGACGTTTCACGAGCTCCCCCGATCGCATAGATGTAGAGACCCGCCCTCACTCGGTTGAGGAGCAGGTATGCAATGAATACGACAACCAGTCCGACGCCCATTGTCCCCGGCAGCGGGCCCCACTCGTCCGCCCCGAACACGCTCACTCCCCGGTCGGTAATCGGAACCGAGGCACCACTGCTCAGTTCGTTTGACAACCCGGTCAGGAAAGTCAGCATCGCCAGGGTAGCCACGAAGGGGTTGACCCCCAGATACGCGATAACGAAACCGTTGACAGAGCCGACCAGGGCTCCAAGCGCCAACGCCGCCGTGACGGCCCCGTACAGTCCGAAATCGTCAACGAGCAGCGCCAGCGCCGTGGAGGCGAATCCCGCAGTCGCGCCGACCGAGATGTCGAAACCACCCACGACGAGCACCAGCATCTGCCCGACGCTGGCGACCAGCAGCACCCCCGCCTGTCTGGCGAGATTCTCAACTGTCCTGACGGAAAGAAAGATGTCGGGTTCTATGGCCGAAAACACGAAGTAGAGCAGGACGAGGACGAACAGCAACTGCATTTCGAGGCGCATCATTCCACGCGTTCGTTCCAAAGCGCCGACGGCCCAAGTCGTTGCCTGTTGGGGACCATTGCTGAAATGGCCGCCTGCGGCAGGATCGCCTGGTGTTTCGCTCTTATCAGTCACCAGGGTCACAGCCCCCCGAACCTCGATTAATTGGTCGTATAGCCGGAATCGACGAGAAGATGGTGCCCATGAATCATCCGAGCATCGTCCGAGGCCAGGAAGACGGCTGCTCTGCCGATGTCCAGGGGATCGGGCAGGGCGCCGGCGGGCACCCTCGGCATGTATGCCGCCTTGAAATCGGGGTCGTCGAACAACGGCCTTACCATGTCCGTCATCGTGGCGCAGGGGCCAATCAGGTTGACGTTGATTCCGTGCGGCCCCCATTCGATCGCGAGCGCTTTGGAGAGCAGCAGCACGCCGCCTTTCGTTGAGCAATAGACCGAGAAATTCGGCATCCCGACGACGGCGAAAATAGAGCCGAGGTTGATGATGCGCCCCCCGCTCTTGCGCTCGATCCACCGCTTGCCGGCCTCCTGGCAGCAGAAGAACAGCGCCTTCATGTTGGTGTCGGCTACCTCGTCATACTGCGCCTCAGTGACGTCGAGCGCAGGGCGATCCCCCTGCACGCCCGCGCTATTGACGAGAATGGTCGATTCGCCGAGTTCGTTCTCGGCTTTGTCGAAAACCCCTGGAATCGAGGCGACTTCACGGAGTTCCGCCGCGATGGCGACGGCTTTTCGGCCACGCTGCTCGATGCCGGCAACCGTTTCGGCGAGGGCGTCTTCGTCCCGCCCGACCACGGCCACGTCGGCGCCCTCACTCGCGAATTCCCACGCGATCGCCTGTCCAAGTCCCCGCGATCCGCCGGTCACGATTGCGACCCGGCCCGCCAGCTTTCCGTCACTCATGATCTCTCCCTCTTGTTTCCGGTTTGCGTCATTCCACGACCAGCGACACCATCTCCGGCGGGTCAACCCGCAACAACCCCTCGTCGGAAAGCCGCAGGTCGCCGATTTCGCCGCACGCGAAGCTGAACTCAAGCTGCGAGAACGGGCTCGCGAGGTCGCACCCGAGTTCGCGTATGGCCTCGAACGCCTTGTCGAACTTCGCCGTAACCGTCTCCGTCGGCTCTTCGGACAAAAGCCCGAGAAGGGGCAACTCCACCAGCGCGAGGATCTCGCCATCGGCGACGACGATCTTCCCGCCGCCTATCTCGGCGAGCTTGTTCATGGCGAACGCCATATCGGACGTGCTCGCGCCGACCGCAACCAGATTCTCGCAGACGGCGTTGACGGTCGAAGCAATCGCGCCGCGCTTGAGACCGAAGCCGCGCACGAAGCCGTTTCCGATGCGCCCCCCTCCCTTGCCGAACCGATCGGCCATCGTGAGCGGCAGGATGTCGTTGTCGAGATCAGGCCTTATCACGCCGTCCTCGACGTTCAGGACCGCCCTTCCGTCATCGGTTACGAGGCTGCCGTCCGTCACGCCGATCACCCGGACGGTCACCGGGCCCTCCTCATCGGTCCGAGGCTCAAGAGCGACTGGGGTGATCTCACGCTCGATCTTGACCGTCCCGCGGAAGTTGCCCGGATATTCGATGGAGGGCAGGTCCGCCAGGAACTCTCCGTCGTGGACCACGGTCTCCCCACCGACGAATACCCGGGAGATATCGAACCTGACCAGGTCGTCGACGAGCAGGATGTCTGCGTAGCGGCCGGGCGCAACCGCCCCCATGTCCCTCTGCAGATAGAAGGCCTCTGCGACATTGATGGTCGCCATCTGAACCGCGATTACGGGCGGCACCCCGTTTCGAACGGCCACGCGGATATTATCGTCGACCCCGCCCTCGCGCAGCAATTTCTCCGGCGACGCCAGATCGGCGCACATGGCAAGCGCTCTCGGGTCGATCTTGTGCTCGAGATACGCCTTGACGAGTTCGGGCACGTCAATCGCGCCTGACCCGAGCCGCATGAGCAGGCGAAAGCCGGCCCGGGTCTTGTCGACCGCTTCGTCGGTCGCAATGGACTCGTGGTCGGTACTGGTCCCGACCGCGGCGTATGCCTGCATCTGGCGCCAGTTTGCGCCGGCGGCATGCCCCGTAATCGTTTTGCGCTGCTCCAGGCACCTGTCGAAGAGGTCCAGATAATCTTCCCACTTCTCGCAGACCGGCAGGAACGGAGGTTCCTCCAGGCCCACGCAGTTTTCCCAGTCGAGCATCTCGTTCATCTCTTCGACGCTGATGCCCGGCGTGGGCTCGAGACCGAGTTCGCGGTTCTGCAGGTGCGCGAGGGTGGGGACCAGGAATATCAGCCTGAGCGGGGTGGCCTCGAGCGCATCCTTGAAAAACCGGATCGCGTCCCGGCCGCCGACGATCCCCTGGCCGTAGAAGCCGTCTGCGTAGGCGGTGACGCCGTGCCGCAGCATCCCCTCGACGAACTCGTTCACGCCCAGGTAGGAGTGATACATATGGAGGTGGCCATCGACCAGGCCGGGTGTCACATAGCGATTCTCCGCGTCGATGACTTCCGTGTTCCCGCCGATCGCATAATCGATGTCGCCGACCGCCGCTATCCGGTCGCCCTTGATAGCGACCCCGGCGCTGTATATTTCTCGGGTATGTACATTGACGACGCGGCCATTCGTGATGGCGCGTTCCGCAGGTTCATTGCCAAGGGCGACATCGATCAGGGCTCGGCGTGAGGACATTGCTCCAATCTCCTCTGTAGATTGGGCATACCCACTGGCTTGAATCGCAGGCCTCCGGCAGGAACCGGAATACCCACAACAACTTATGAACTGACGATGATGAAAAATTATACATGACTTCGAGGCCAGTAACAAACATCTCGAAAACCGCTCCCTTGGGCGCATCTTCTGTAGCCGCTCTGATGCGACCGACGCCGAAGGGTCCGGGGCGGTCCAAACCCCGAATCGGTCTGCTTCGTTTCTCAGGAACCGCCCCCGCTCTACGCATTCACACCCACCACCTTCTTCGCGGCGCAGGGGAGCGCGAAGTCCTCCAGCCAAGGCTCAAAGGGGATGGGCGCGGCCACGCGGCCGGTAGGCGAGACAATCGAAGCCTCCCCCCGGAACCGCAAGCGCGCAAACAGGCAAGATTTTGCCCTCTTGACGTATTTAAGTATTTATATTATCGTCCAGCATTGGCGTATTTTCGCCGAAAACAGGGGCCTCTGTATCTCCACCCGAGTATGAAAGTGTGTACTGCCCGAAGCGCTCGGGAGGGAAGAGGTTTTTCCCCGTTCGAGGAGGCGCAAGGGGCCCGCACTCCAAGGGGGGGAATCATCATGCTCAAGGATGGCGTACCCACGACGAACGGTTGGCTGTTCATCGTCTTTCTCGTTCTCGCCCTGACGACGACGGTCAACCCCATCATCAACAACAAGTACTTCACGATCCTGTGGTATCCGCTGGTCGCCCTCTACGCGCTCTGGCTGCTGTACCGGGTGGTGTACGGAGAGGAGGACTCGTCATGAGCTGGTCCTCGCCGTACTTCATCTTCGGGTCGGTCGTCGCCTACCTGATCGTCACCATCCTGGTCGTTTACCGCTATCACTCTGAAAAGGCGACCGAGGAAGACTATTACGTGGCGGGCCGCAACGTCGGCTACATTCCCAACTCGTTCAGCATCGTGGCCACGCTCATGTCGGGCGGCATCTACCTGGGCACGGTGGGCTGGTTCTACCTGAAGGGCGTGGGCTTCGTGGGCTACGGGTTCGCGTACGCGTTCATGGCGTTCCCGCTCTGGTACATCGGCAAGCGCCTCTGGCCGGTGGGCAAGAAGTTCAACTACGTCACCGCGCAGGATTTCTACGGGGATTTCTACCAGAGCGAGCTGCTGCGGATCTGCGGGGCCGTCGGGACCATCATCTTCCTGGTTCCCTATTTCGCCTCGAACGCCGTCGCCATGGGCACCGTCCTCGAGCGGTTCGCGAACATTCCCTACGTCTGGGGGGTGCTCCTCCTGCTCGTCATCGGCGTGGGCTACACCATCTACGGCGGGATGCGGGGGGTCATCTACACCGACGTCCTACAGGGCGTGCTCTCCCTGTCTTTCGGCGTGGTGGCGTTAGCGTATCTCTTCTACGCCGTGGGCGGCTACTCCACGATGATCGACAAGCTGCCCGAGTCGCATGTCCTGTTTTCGCCCGACGCCATATCCTTCGGGCTGTTCCTCGGCTGGTTCGTGTTCATGGCCGCCCATCCCCTCACGATGGGAGACCGCATGACGCGCATGTACACCATCCGCAGCCTGGACGAGTACCGCCGGAACGTGGTTCTGACGGCGGCGATGCTGCTCGTGATGGTCGTGATCTTCCTCTTCCTGGGGATGATCAGCCGCGTCTTCGCCGGCCCCGGCCTGAACATGGACCAGGCCATCCTCGTGACCATCCAGCAACAGGCCCCCTGGCTGATGGCCTGGCTGGTGGTGGTCGTCTGGGCGTGCGGCATGTCCACCCTGGATTCCGGCCTCGTGGGCGCGAACGCCATCCTGTCGAAGGACATCGTCCGCGGCTTCATCAAGAAGGACGTCTCCCAGGAGCAATCCGTCCTGATCGGCAAGTGGGCCATGCTGGTCTTCGGGTTCCTGGCCGTGTGGATCGCCCTCGCCCGGCCGCCCTACATCTGGGCGCTGGTCAAGCTGGTGGTGATGTTCCACATGCAGTTCCTGCCCCTGCTGATCGGCGGCCTCTACTGGAAGCGGGCCTCGAAGCTGGGGGCCGAGATAGGCTGGGTCGTCGGGGTGGCGCTCGGCACCTACTACACCTTCTTCGCCTCGGGGCCGCCGCCCATCAACGTGGGCAGCGCGCCGGCGCCGGGTTTCTTCGGCCTGCTGGTGAACACGGTGCTCTTCATCGGGATATCGTATTTCGCCTCCCCGCTGCCCGAAGAGCACCGGGCGAAGTACGAGGAGGCGTGGAACGAGAAATAGCGTCCCGGCGTTCCGGGTGGCGTGCCGAAGAACGATGATCCGGCGCAAGTTCACAGGGAGCGTGACGCCAGACAGGGGCGGCCACGGGGGACGCCCCTGTTTTACACCGTCACCCCCAGCGCCTTCTTCGCGGCGTCGACGACGTTGGCCGTGTTGGGGAGAACGAAATCCTCGAGGCGGGGCTCGAAGGGGATGGGCGCGTCCAGGGCGGCCACGCGGCCGATGGGGGCGTCGAGGTAATCGAAGGCTTCCTCCTGAACGGCGGCGGAAATCTCCGAACCCACGCCGCTCCTCAGGTGCCCCTCCTCGACGATGATGCAGCGGTTCGTCTTGCGGACGGATTCGGCGAGCGTGGCGGTATCGAGCGGGGCCAGCGTCCTCGGGTCGACCACTTCGGCGCTGATGCCCTCTTTCGCGAGTTCATCCGCTGCCGCCAGGCAGTTATGCACCTGATAGCCCACGCCGATGAGGGTGATGT
>WTGD01000447.1 GCA_011523725.1 Nitrospinota bacterium | reverse complement strand
ATTCAGCCTTCGCACAAACCGCTCGGCTTCATCGACTCCCCCTCAAGGGGGGAGTAATTTTTTCTCTCGTCCATTGACAATGCTGTTCAAGAGCGATGTAAGCAGCCCTGCCGGCAGGGGGTGAATTTCGAGCGAGGGGGGACTTTTCAACAACCCCTCCTCGGTCGGCTCCACCTCCGGAATAACGAACCAAAACCGCTTCCCTCCTTTTTCAACCGGGCTCGACCCCGAAGGCCCTTTTCAACACCTCCGAATCGGGCGGCGCGGCGGTCGATTTCACGGGGTTTCGGATTGACCCTCGCCGATTTCTGCGCGAGGATGAAGCGATACGACAAACCACGATTTCAAACGCCTCCGGGCAAACAAGGAATGGAGGAATTTCCATGCAGCCACCCTATGACGGTGAAAAACTCGACCGCCTCATGAGCGAGGCCGGCGTCGACCTCGTCCTCGCCAACTCGCGGGAGAACGTGCGCTATCTTTGCGGCGGCTATTACTTTCACTTTCACGAGCGGTTCACGTCCATGGGACGCGGCCAGTACATGGCGCTGGCCGGCATCCCGCGCGGCGACGCCGGAAAATCGTTCCTGATCGGCGGGACGGGGGAGATCGGACAGGCGAAGGATCAGAACCTCTGGATACCCGAGCTCATCCCCTCGGCCAGATATCCGGCCGAAGCCGCCGCGGACGCCGCAAACGCCATCGCCGGGCGCGGACTGGGCGGCGGGACCATCGCCGTGGAGGAGAATTTCCTGCCCGCCATCGCGAAGGATACCCTGCAGAGAGAGTTGCCCAACGCGACCTTCGTGGAGGCGCTCCCGATCCTGGAGGAGCTTCGCGCCATCAAGACGCCCGAAGAGATCGATATCTACCGGCGCATCTCCCAGGCGGACGCGGAAGCCATCCGCGAGGCGTTCGAGACGGCGGCGCCCGGCGCGACTACGCGCGACGTCGCCCACGCCGTGGAGCGCGGCATGACGGACAGGGGTCTCCACTTCCTGTGGGTCTTCGCCTGCGCGGGGACGGGCATGCTGCGCGCTCCGTCTGAGAAGGTGTGGGAGAAAGGCGAGGTGCTGCACCTGGACGCCGGGGGCTCTGAATCCGACTACCTGACCGACATCTGCCGCATGGGGGTGCGCGGCGAGCCCACGCCGCTGGCGGACGAGCTCTACAAGGCGTGCCTGGGAACGCAGGACCACGTGCGCGCGGAGATTCGCGCAGGCGCCGTTTGCGGCGACATATACGAGAAGGGCACGACATATCTCAAGAACACCGAGCACGGCGCGCACGGCAACTTCATCATCCACGGCATCGGCATGGTCTCGCACGAGCAGCCCTACTTCGGCCCCGGCGTGGAGAGAGCGCTCGAAGAGGGCATGGTGGTGTCGATAGAGACCGACATCCGCCATCCCGAGGTGGGCTACGTGAAGGTCGAGGACGCCGTGGCGGTGACGGCCGACGGCTACGAACCCCTGGGCGACCTGGGGCGTGAGGACTGGGTGGTCGTCGACTGATGCGCCCCCTGTACGACGAGGAAAAACTCGCGCGCCTGATGGAAGAGGCGGGCGTCGACCTCATACTCGCGCACACGCCCCACAACGTCCGCTACCTGACGGGCGGCTATTACTTCCACTTCCGCGAAAGGGTGGCCGCCATCGGGCCGAGCCAGTACCTCCCCTTCGTGGGGATTCCCAGGAAAAACCCCGAAAACGCCTTTCAGGTGGCCTGGCGCGTCGAGGCCTCGCCCCGGAACGAGGTGGACACCTGGATACCAGACGTCATCTACACGAAGGCGCGGGGCACCGTCGGCGCGGCCGAGACGGCCGCCGAGGCGATTCGTAAGCGCGGGCTCGCCGAGGGGACCATCGCCGTCGAGCGCGCCTTCATGCCCGTGGACGCGATGGAAACGCTTCAAAGCGAATTACGCGCCGCGCGGTTCGTCGACTCCCTCGGGGTTATGGAAGAACTCCGCGCCGTGAAGCGCGAGGACGAACTGGAGATATTCCGGCGCGCGGCGCTTGCGGATTCTGAAGCCATACAGGCCGGCTTCCGGGAGGGCGCGCGCGGCGTCACGACCCGGCGGATCGAGCAAAGGGTGGAGGAGGAAATGGTGCGCCGCGGGCTTCATTTCCACTACGCCTTCACCGCGGCGGGACCCGCCATGCGGCGCGAGCCCTCGGATAAAATATGGGAGCGAGGAGAAATCCTCCACATCGATGCGGGCGGCTCCGAGGCGGGCTACATGTCCGACATCTGCCGGATGGGGGTGCGGGGCGAACCCTCCCCGCTCGCCGAGGAGCTTAGAAAAGCCTGCCTCCACTCGGTCGACGTCTGCCGGGACGCCATCCGCGCCGGGGCGAGTTGCGCCTCGGTGCACGAACGGGGGCACCAGGCGTTCGCGGAGACGGGCTTTTCCGACTTAGGGATTTTCGAGGTGCACGGCATCGGGATGGTGCAGCAGGAGTTGCCGCGCTTCGGCCCCGAGGTGGAGCGCGCTTTAGAGGCGGGCATGGTGGTGTCGGTGGAGTGCGACATCCGCCACGCGCAAGTCGGCCACGTGAAGATTGAAGACGCCGTCGCCGTCACAGAAGACGGCTGCGAGGGCCTGGGGGATCTGGGCAGGGATTCCTGGGCCTGCATCGACTGATTATCATCGACTCACGGATAAGGAGGAGAAATTCACATGCCGAGACCATCGGGGGGCTTCACGCGGCTCCAACACGCCGCCATCAAGGTGCACGACATCGAGGCGGCCAAGGATTTTTATGTCAATACACTGGGCTTCACCGTCTCGGAGATATTCGAGCCGGGCACGGTGGGCGATTTCCCCTTCGGGCTCTGCTTCATGCGGTGCACGGAGCTTCACCACGACATGAACCTCGTCTTCTGGCCCGAGGGCGAAGGCCCCGCCCCGCCCGGGGAGCGCTCCTTCTTCTCCCTGCAGACGGGCCTGCACCACATCGCGTTCGAGGTGGAAGACCGGGCGCAACTGGAAGATTGGGCGTCCTATCTCGAAGAAAAAGATATCGAAATCTTCTGGGGGCCTTCCATCCACAGCCCCACGCACCCCGAGGGGGACGGTTTCTGGGGCGAGAACCACGCGCTCTACATCGCGGACCCCTCGGGCAACTGCATCGAGATATTCTGCGACATGGCCGTCATGGACCCCTACACGAACCGCGTGAACGAGGAGTGGTTCCGGGACCGCCTCTCCCGAGACGGCCATCCGCGCAACGCGGCGGCCCCGCCGGAAGCCTGGAAGGCGTAAGCGGAGGACTCTCTCCGTAGCCCCCCGTGCCTGTCCCTACAAGATTGTAGGGGCGGTTCGCGAACCGCCCCTACGAGCTTATTCTTCTATTCGTCAAGAGACGTATACGTGGGGTTGTTGAAAAGCCCACAAAAGGAGCGTACTGAATTTCACTCCCCCCTTGAGGGTCGGGCTTCCCGAGGGGAAAGCCCGACGAAGAGGCCGAGCGGTTTGTGCGAAGGCCGATTCGGTGGGGGGAGCTTTTTCTGTGGCATGTCCCCCCACCAACTCGCCTGCGGGCTTCGCCCTTGCCTCGTTGACTCCCCCTCAAGGGGGGAGTGAAATTCGGCGTGCTCCTTCTGTGGACTTTTTCAACAACCCCCATTCGTCGCGTTTGACCCCGGCCGGGCCCGAACTTCGCCCTTCGATACGCCGCCTTCGGCGGCTACTCAGGGTGAGGAAGGTGGGGGGACGGCGGTTTCGCAGGGACGGACCCGCGCATCCGCCCGCCTACCTCCGCTCCCCCGTCACGAGCCACACGCCCGTCGCCGTAAGCGCCGCGCCGACCAGCAGATGCCATCCCAGTTGCTCGCCCAGGTAGAGGGCGCTGCCCACCACGCCGACGATGGGCGTCATGAAGAAGAACACCGAAATCTTGGCGGGTGAATAGCGGAGCAGCAGATGGCCCCAGTAGGCCAGGAGCAGCGCGCTCGCTATGACGCCCATGTAGATGACTGCGAAAATCTGCGGGCCGCCGATATGGGTGATCCCGAAATCGGGCTGGGAGAAAGAGAGGAGGAAATAGGTCGGCGCGCCGATGAGCATGGACCACCTGGCGATCGAGGTAACGTCGGAATTACTCAGATACCGGCGGTAGTGAATCGACTGCGTCGCCCAGCCGGCGGCGGCGATGAGGATGAAGAAATCGGCCTGCATTGAGCCGCCCGCCTCGAGGCTGTTCGAGAAGACGGTGACGGTGCCCGCCATCGCCGTCGCGAAGCCGAGCGCCCGCACGAGGGTGATGCGCTCGCCCGTGAGAAAGAGGGCGCTCAGCAGCATCACCCAGACGGGCTGCGTGTAGAGCAGCACCGAGGCGCGCGCGGCGGCGGTTCCGAACATCCCCTGGTAGAGGAACCAGACGTAGGCGTTGTGCATGCAGGCGTTCAGGATGCGGTGGCCCTTCTCCCGCCAGGGGTCGTGGTAGGTCACGCTCTCGGGAATGCGCATCAGAAGCCGGTAGAGCGTGAGGGTGAGCACCCCCGCGCAGCAACGCATCCATATCATGGCGTAGGGGGTGACGCCCGCATAGGCGCCCTTGATGACGGGCTGCGCCATGCCCCACACCGTCGTGAGGAGCAAGGAGCCCAGCACCAGTTCGAGCGTCATTCCGCCATCTGCGGATGGCTTCGGTGAGGCCGGGTGGCTGTTCAATCGCTCTCCCCGGAAGTGCTGCGCCGCTCGCATATCTCGACGCGGATGTTCTCGGGCCCCTTGATGAAGGCGATCATGCGGCCGCCCACGCCTGCGGCCACCGGCGGCATATCGACCTCCGCCCCGCGCGCAACGAGCCGGGCGACCGACGCCGCCACGTCGTCTACCGCGACGCCGAGGTGATCGAGGCCATGCGTGAGCGCGGGCGCAAAGGCGTCGGGCGCATCATCCGGGCGGTATCCCCGGATGCGCAGGTCCCCCTCCCCGAGTTTCAATATGGCGTAGGCCGCGCCCTTGAAGTCCTCCTCGTAGGAGATCAGCTCCAACTCGAAGACGCGCTCGAAGAAATCCGCCATGGCGCGCACGTCGCGCGTCAGGTAGTGCACGTGGTCGTATCGGAATTCCACAAAAACTCCTTTCGTGATTGTTCACCTTCGCGCGCTCATATTACGCTGAACCGAGAATCCCACAGGAAGCGCCGTTTGCACAAACGATTTTCAATTGTAGGGGCCGCATATATGCGGCCCATGACGAGCGGCAAAAGGCTGGGTCGCATGTATGCGACCCCTACAATTAAACGATAATGACGACAGTAGTTAATTCCGACCGAGGATAACTTTTGCGATAACCCACCTTGAGGGAAAAAACCCATGCCGAAGAGAAAAATCACAGGTGAAGAGCACCGGGCGCACCACGACGGAGCCGATCTGTTCTTGTGGAGGAAGCGAAAAGCGGGGCCGGATAAACCGGGGGACGCCGTGCTCCTCGTGCACGGCTCGTCCATGGCCTCCACGCCCACGTTCGACCTCCAGGTGAAGACCCGGCCCGGATACTCCCTGATGGACCATCTCGCCGAGCGCGGCTACGACGTCTGGTGCGTGGACTGTGAGGGCTACGGGAGGTCCACCAAGTCGAGGCGGGTCTCCTGCGGTATCGAGCGCGGCGCCAGGGACGTTCTCGCGGCGGCGAACGTGATCCGGCGAGTGAGCAGAAAGAACGCGGTTCACCTCTACGGCATCTCGTCCGGCGCGCTCCGGGCCGCCCTGTTCGCGCAGAAAAACCCCCGGCGCGTGAAGCGGCTGGTCCTCGACGCCTTCGTCTGGACGGGCGAAGGAAGCCCGACGCTGAAAGAAAGAAGCAAGCGGTTCAAAGGCGTGGCCTCGACTTCCAGGAGGCCCGTGAACGCTGCGTTCATCAAGAGCATCTTCACGCGCGATCATCCCGGCACGGCGTACCGCGACGTCGTCCGTGAATTCGCAGAGGCCATCTGCGCGCTCGACGACACGATCCCCAACGGCACCTACATCGACATGTGCGAGCGGCTGCCGCTGGTGAAGCCTGAGAAAATCACGGCTCCGGTGATGATCGCGCGCGGCGAGTTCGACGGCATCGCCCATCTCGACGATCTCGTGGCGTTTTTCGGGCTGCTGCCGAACCCGGACAAGCAGTTCGTCATGATGCCCGGTATCGCCCACGCGAGCCTGCAGGAGAAGAACCACGGCATCGTCTTTTATCTGATCGAGCGCTTCTTCAGCCAGCCCGCGCCCGTCTACAGGGGGTGAAGGCGCCCGGCGGCGGGAATGGGGTCGTTGAAAAAAGCCCCCCTGACAAGGGGGGTTGGGGGGTTCACGGTAAGGGCATCACTCGCACCGTTCTCCCCCTGCATGAAAATCAACCCCCCTGTCCCTCCTTAACAGGGGGGTAAAATCAAAGCCCCCCGACGAGGGCCTTTTCAACAACACCCTCGCTTGATTCTGGAGGGGGGATGGGGCTAGATTAGGGCCATCCAATCGTACGGATGGCGGGGGCGGAAGCGTCCCTGTACGATAAGACAAACGAATTCTTTATCCCTCAAGCAGAAAGGCGCATCCATGGAAACCCAGGACTGGTATTCCGTCAACAATTTCGCTCCGGGCAGCTACCAGATCACCGAGGGCGGCAGGTTCAACATGCTCCTCCTCGAAGGTGACGAGAAGGCGGTCGCCATCGACGGCGGCATCGGGGTCGCGAACTTAAGGAAACTCTACGAGAGCATCACCGACAAGCCCATCGACTTCATCCTCACCCACACGCACTGGGACCACGTGGGCGCGGCCTCGCAGTGGGACAGCGTGGGCGTCCACCCCGTCGGCAAGGACTTGATCGCCAACGATCACTCCAAGCTGGAACAGGCTTTTGTGAACATGTGGAAGAACAACGGGAACGCCTTCCCCGACTGGTTCGACGAGGACGCCTACGGCATCAAGCCCGCCACCTTCGGCTGGACGCTTCAAGAGGGCGACACCTTCGACCTGGGCAACCGGAAGTTTCGCGTATACGAGACGCCCGGCCACTCGCCGTGCAGCATCTCGCTCTACGACGAGCGCGAGAAGATTCTCGTATCGGGCGACCTGATCCGCTGCGAGGAGTACCTCTTCCTGCAGGTGCCCACGGCGGTGCTCTCCGACTACGCGCCCTCGCTGCGCAAGCTCGAGAAAGTCGCCGCGGAGAACGAGGTGCGCTGGATCACCTCGGGCCACACCGACCCTTATCCGGACCCCTCCATCATCGGCGAACTGGCGCAGAACATGGAGGACCTCGAAGCGGGCAAGTACGACCCGCCCGCCAAGGTGGACGGCGGCGCGTGGGGCGAGGTGGACGAGTACGTCTTCCCCCGCGCCAAGGTGTGGATCCAGGACCACGCGAGAAAGTAATTCCGGGGAAAACTATGGACACGCAAGGCTGGTACGACGTCATCGAGTTCGCGCCGGACACCTGGCAGTTGGGCGAGGCGGGGCGGTGGAACATGTTCCTCCTCGTGGGCGGGGAGAAGGCCCTCTCGCTCGACGGCGGCATCGGCGTGGGCAGCGTGCGGAGGCTCTGCGAGTCGATTACCGATCTCCCCGTGGAGCACGTCCTGACCCACACGCACTGGGACCACGTGGGCGCGGTGCACGAATGGGAGTCGGTGGGCGTTCACCCGAACGGCGAGGACAAGCTCGCGAACGATTACACGGCGGGCTGCCGGGACTTCGTGCAGACTTGGGATGGCAAACCCTTCCCCGAGGGGTTCGACCCCGATACCTTCACCATTCCGCCCGGAAAGTTCGGCTGGGCGGTGCAGGAAGGCGACGTCATCGACCTCGGCGGCAGGAGAATCCATGTATACGACACGCCGGGGCATTCGCCTTGCAGCATCTCGCTCTATGACGAGCGAGAGCGCGTCTTGATCACGGGCGACCTGGTGAAGCCCGGCCAGCCGCTCTTCATCCAGGTGCCGACCGCCGTCCTGTCCCAGTACGGCCCCTCGATGCGAAGGCTCCAGCGGATCGCCGAAGACAACGACGCCCGGTTCGTCTGCTCGGGCCATACCGACCCGTGCGAGGATATTTCCATTATCGGGCGGATGGCGCAGTTCGTCGAAGACGTGGCGGCGGGCGCGCATGAGCCGCCCGAAAAGATCGAGGCCGGCAAATGGGGCGTGGTGGATGAGTACGTCTCCGGCGACATGAAGATATGGACGAACGACAACGCCAGAAAATAGCGGAGGATTAGCGCAAGTGAACGCTCCTGACATCATTTGGCGGCCGAACGAGGATTTCCTGACGAACAGCCACATCGCCAGGTTGATGAAAAAGCTCGGCATCTCGGATTACCGCGAGTTCTTAAGCTGGTCGGTCGAGGACATCCGCCGCTTCTGGGAGGTCGTCCTGGAAGACATGGGACTTGAATGGTACAGGCCCTACGACGAGCTTCTGGATCTGAGCGGCGGCTTCCCGTGGGCGAAGTGGTTCATCGGCGGCGAAACGAACCTGGTGCTCAACTGCATCGACCGCCACCTGGAGGGCGGCCGCCGCGATCAGACCGCCCTCGTCTGGGAGAGCGACGGGGGCGAGGTGCGCACATTCACCTACGCCGAACTCTCGGCGGAGGTATCGCGCCTCGCGAACGCCATGCGCGATATGGGCCTGAAACCCGGCGACGTGGCGGGCGTGTTCCTCCCCATGGTGCCCGAAGCCGCCATCGTCATGTACGCGTGCTTCAAGACGGGGGTGGCCGTGCTGCCCGTATTCTCGGGCTTCGGCCCCGAGGGTCTGGCCGAGCGGTTGATACACGCGGAGGCGCGCATCCTCTTCACCGTGGACGGCGCCGTCCGCCGCGGCAAGAAGGTGCCGCTCAAGGGCACGGCGGACGCGGCGCTTGCGCGCGGCACGAAGGTCGAGAAAGTCGTCGTGCTCACCCGCTCGGGCGATGAGGTCCCCATGCAGGAGGGGCGCGACGTCACATGGGATGATTTCGTGGCGGGGCAATCGACGGAAGCCGAGACCGAGCGGCTCCCCGCCGACGCCGTCTCGATGATCATGTACACCTCGGGCACCACCGGAAAGCCCAAGGGCACCGTCTACACCCACGCAGGGCTCATGAGCGGCCCGGGGCGCGAACTCAAGTACTGCCTCGACATGCGCGACGGCGACACCGTCTTCTGGGTGACGGATTTCGGCTGGGTGATGGCGCCCTACGAACTCGTGGGCTCTCATTTCAACGGCCATTCGTGCCAGCTCTATGAGAGCGTGCCGAACCACCCCGCGCCGGACAGGCTATGGCAGATTATCTCCAGGAACGGGGTCACCCACCTGGGACTCTCGCCCACGGCGGTGCGGGTCTTGATAAGCGCGGGCGATGAATGGGTGGAAAAACACGACCTCTCCTCGCTCCGCGTGCTGGGCTCCACGGGCGAGCCGTGGGACCCCGAATCCTACATGTGGTATTTCGATAAAGTGGGCGGCGGGCGGTGCCCCGTCATGAACATCTCGGGCGGCACCGAGATCGGCGCCTGCCTGCTGCAGCCCCTGCCCGTCATGGACCTCTCCCCCTGCACGCTGGGCGCGCCCGCCATGGGCACGGACGCCGACGTGTTCGGCGAAGACGCAAAACCGATCCGCGGCGAGGTGGGCCACCTCGTGCTCAAACAACCCATCCCCTCGCTCACCAACGGCTTCTGGAAGGAGCCCGAGCGCTACCTCGAGACCTATTTCTCGCGCTGGGAGGGCGTCTGGTACCACGGCGACTGGGCCAAGGTGGACGAGCAGGGCCTCTGGTATCTCTACGGGCGCTCCGACGACACCATCAAGGTATCGGGCAAGCGCGTGGGGCCGAACGAGATCGAATCCGAACTCATCAAGCACCCCGGCGTCATCGAGGCCGCCGTCGTGGGGACGCCGCACCCGGTGAAGGGCGAGGGCCTCACCTGCTTCGTCGTCATGCACGATTCCTTTGAGCCGAGCGACGCCCTGCGCGAGGAATTGAAAGACCAGGCGGTGGAATATCTCGGCAAGAGCCTGCGGCCCGATGAGGTGCGCTTCGTCAAGGCCCTGCCCAAGACGCGCTCCGCCAAAATCGTGCGCAACGCCATCAAGAAAATCTATCTGGGGCAGCCCGTGGACCACATGGACCTGAACTCCCTCGAAAACCCCGCGCACCTGGACGCCATCAAAGAGGCGGTGTAGCGATGCCCGAAGACATCATCTGGCGGCCGAGCGAGGATTTTCTCGAAAACTCGAACGTCGCCCGCTTCATGAGGAAACAGGGGCTTGCGAGCTACGAGGCGCTGATCGATTTCTTCCGGGAAGACATCGGCCGCTTCTGGTCGGCCATCGAGAAGGACATGGGCGTCTCCTGGTACAGGCCGTATGACGAGATCATGGACGCATCGGGCGGCCTGCCCTGGACGAAGTGGTTCGTGGGCGGGGAGCTCAACATCGTCCACAACTGCATCGACAGACATCTCTCGACGCCTAAGCGCGACAGGGTGGCCCTCATCTGGGAGGGCGACGGCGGCGAGGTGCGCCGCTACACCTACGCGGAGATGAACGCCCACGTCTGCCGCCTCGCGAACGCCATGCGCGCGATGGGGATGCGGCCCGGCGACAGCGCGGGCATCTTCATGCCCATGCTCCCCGAGACGGTGTTCGCCATGTTCGCGTGCCTCAAGATCGGCGTGGTCGCGATTCCCATCTTCTCGGGCTTCGGCCCCGAGGCCGTCGCCGAACGACTGGAGCACGCGGATGCCCGGCTCGTCTTCACCTCGAACGGCGGGATGCGCCGGGGCAAGGAAGTGGGCGTGAAGGCGCTGATGGACAAGGCGCTGGAACTCGGAACCCGGGTCGAGAAGGTGGTGGTCTTCCGGAGAACCGATACGGACGTCCCCATGCAGGCGGGGCGCGACGTGGACTGGGACGATTTCACCGAAGGCCAGCCGGAAGAGGCCGAAACCGAGCGCCTGCCCGCCGAGGCCCACTCCCTCATCATCTACACCTCGGGCACGACGGGTAAGCCGAAGGGCTCGGTGCACACCCACGCGGGCTGCATGCTCAACGTGTCCAAGGAGATCCGCTACTGCATGGACTTGCGGGATTCGGACGTCCTCTTCTGGGTGACGGACATCGGCTGGATGATGGGCCCCTGGAAGATGATAGGCGTCCAGTTCGGGGGCGGGACGTATCTGATTTACGAGGGCGCGCCCAACTGGCCCGAACCCGACAGGCTCTGGAAGCTCGCGAGCGATCACAAGGTCTCCATCTTCGGCGTCTCGCCCACCGCCGTGCGGCTCTTGATCAGCCAGGGCGACGAATGGGTGGAAAGACACGACCTCTCCTCCTTGCGCGTGCTCGGCTCGACCGGCGAGCCCTGGGACCCGGAATCCTACATGTGGTATTTCGAAAAGGTGGGCGGCGGGCGGTGCCCCGTCATGAACATATCGGGCGGCACCGAGCTTTGCGGCTGCATCCTCCAGCCCTACCCCATCGTTCCGCTCACGCCCTGCTCGCTCGGCGGCCCGGCCCTGGGGTCTGACGCCGACGTGTTCGACGAGGAGGGCCGGCCCGTGCGCGGGGAGATCGGCCATCTCGTGCTCAAGCAGCCCGTCCCCTCGATGTCCAAGGGGTTCCTGAAAGACGACGCGCGCTTCCTCGAAACCTATTTCTCCCGCTGGCCGGACGTCTGGTACCACGGCGACTGGGCGCGCCTGGACCCGGACGGGCAGTGGTATCTCTTCGGGCGCTCGGACGACACCATCAACGTCGCGGGCAAGCGCGTGGGGCCCGCCGAGGTGGAGGCCGCCCTCATCAGACACCCCGCCGTGGTGGAGGCCGCCGTCATCGGCGCGCCCCACCCCATCAAGGGCGAGGGTTTGACGTGTTTCGTGGTGCTGGTCGGGGGCCATGAGCCGAGCGACGCGCTGCGCGAGGACTTGAAAGAAGAGACCGTGAAATATCTCGGCAAGAGCCTGCGCCCCGATGAGGTCAGGTTCGTCGAGGCGCTGCCCAAGACGCGCTCGGCCAAGATCGTGCGCGCCGCCATCAAGAAGGTCTACATGGGCGAGGACCCCGCCAACATTGACACGTCATCCATCGAGGCGCCCGAATTCTTACGCGCGATCACAGAGGCGCGGTGAGATGTCGCTCTTAAGCTGCCCTGAATGCGGGGGGCTCCTGAGCACCGAAGCCAGAACCTGCCCGCACTGCGGCTACCCCTTGAGAAAAGGCGGGATCGGAAGCGTCTTTACCGCCATCGCCCAGATACCGTGCTTCATCGCCGGGCTGATCCTCATCTTCATCGCGCTGTTTTTCGGCCTCGTGCTGCTCGACGTCTACTACTTCCACGGCCTGCTCCCCAGACTTTTCGGCATCGAAGGCGGCGTCGCCACGTTCTAGGGCGGGTGCGAGGTTTGTTTAAAAACCCGCCCCGCTCGTCATTCCCCAGCCTATAAAAC
>WTGD01000328.1 GCA_011523725.1 Nitrospinota bacterium | reverse complement strand
CCCTTGCCCGTCGCGCCGTGGGCAACGGCGTCGCCTCCCGTTTTCTTGAGAACGTCCATGTGGCCTTTCGCGATGAGGGGCCGGGCGATGGACGTTCCCAGCAGATAGGCCCCCTCGTAAACGGCGCCGGCGCGCAGCATGGGGAAGATGTAATCGCGCGCGAATTCCTCTCTCAAATCCAGGATGTGGCAGGACTCCGCACCCGTGGCCAGCGCCTTTTCCTCCAGACCGTCGAGTTCGCCTGCGCCCTGTCCGACGTCCGCCGCATAGGCCACGACGGGGCAGTCGTATGTTTCCTTGATCCACTTGAGCATGACGGAGGTGTCCAGTCCCCCCGAATAAGCGAGGACGACCCTGCTCGGCTTAGGCGCCATCATTTCCTCCGGCTAGAATTTGAAGGAGTATCTTCTGTGCGTGGAGGCGATTTCCGGCCTGCGTGAAAACGACGCTCCTCGGGCCGTCGATGACGTCCGCCGTCACCTCCTCCCCCCTGTGGGCGGGAAGGCAGTGCATGAATACGGCGTCCTCATGAGCCGCCCGGAATACCTCCTCGTTCACCTGGTACGGAGCCAGGGCTTTCTGGCGGCGCTCGTTCTCGTCTTCCTGCCCCATGGAGGCCCACACGTCCGTGTAGACGGCGTGGGCGCCCGCGCACGCTTCCGCCGCGTCTTCGGTGACGTGGATTCGCGCGCTCGATTCCTGCGCCGAACTCCGGGCCTGCTCCAGGATTCCGGAATCGGGCCGGTAGCCTTCCGGACACGCCGCGCTGACGTCGACGCCGACCAAAGCGCCCACGATGAGCAGCGAATGCAGCACGTTGTTCCCGTCTCCCAGGTAGGCGAGCTTCAGGCCATCGAGCGTGCCGTAGTGCTCTCTCATCGTCAGGAAATCGGCGAGGGCCTGGCAGGGGTGGTGTAAGTCCGTCAGGCCGTTGATGACGGGAACGCTCGCGTTCGCGGCGATTTCCTCCACGCGCGCATGTGCATAGGTTCTGACGACGATGCCGTCCACGTATTCGCTCAAAACCCTGGCGCTGTCCGCAGGGGTTTCCCCCCGCGCGATCTGCGTGTCGTTGGGCGCCAGGAAAATGGTGCTGGCCCCCAGTTGGGTGAGACCCGCCTCGAAGGAAACCCGCGTCCTCGTGGAGTGTTTTTCAAAGATGAGCGCGAAATTCTTTCCCGCCAGTGCGGGGCGAAGTTTCCCCTGCGCCGTTTCTTTTTTCTGGACGAGCGCCTCCTCGATGAGTTCGAGCGTTTGCGCGGCGCTCAGTTCAAAGCCTGTGAGATAGTCGCGCTTTTTCATTTCGCCAGATCCGCAAGCGCTCCGTCGAGGAAATTCATCAGCTTGTCGATCATCTCTTTTTCCACGACGAGGGGAGGGATGAGCCGGATGACCTTCTGGACGGCCACGTTGAGCAAAAAGCCCGCTTCGTGTCCCTTCGTGACGATGGAAGTCGCGTCCACGTCCACCTCGCAGCCGATGATCAGCCCCTTGCCCCGGATGTCCTTGATGATGGCGTGCCGCTTCGCCAGTTCCTCGAGTCCCGCGGTGGCGTACGCTCCCATCTCCTGCACGTGCTCCGGGAACCCGGGCGCGGTGATGGCGTCCACCGCGGCGCATCCCGCGGCGGTGGCCAGGGGATTTCCCCCGAACGTGGCGGCGTGATCGCCGGGCTCGAACGCCATGGCCTTGTCCGAGGCGACCAGCGCGCCGATGGCGGTGCCGCCCGCCAGGGCCTTCGCCAGGCTCATGGCATCGGGCGCCACACCCTCGTGCTCGTACGCCCAGAGTTTCCCCGTTCTGCCCAAGCCGACCTGGACCTCATCGTACAACAGCAATAAATCGTTCGCGTCGCAAATCTCCCGCAAGCCCTTGAGATAGCCATCGGGCGGCACGTTCACGCCGCCTTCGCCCTGGATGGGCTCCACCATGATGGCGCAGGTCTGCTCCGAAACCGCGGCGGCCACCGACTCCACGTCGCCGAAGGGTATGTAGCGGAAACCGGGGAGCAGCGGCTTGAACGCCCCGTGAAACTTCTCCTGGCCCGTGGCGGTGAGCGAAGCCATGGTGCGGCCGTGGAAGCTCATGTCAAAGCTCAGTATCTCGTGGCGGCCTTCCCCGTATTTCTGGAACGAATACTTTCTGGCGAGCTTGAGCGCCGCCTCCACGGCTTCCGTACCGCTGTTGCAGAAAAACGCCTTGTCCCCGAAAGAGAGCCGGTTGAGCCTCTTCGCCAACTCGATCTGTGGCTCGATGTGGTAGAGGTTCGAGACGTGGATGAGCTTTCCGGCCTGTTCTCTAATCGCGGAGACGACGCCCGGGTGGCAATGCCCGAGGTTGCACACTGCCAGACCGGATACGAAATCCAGGTATTCTTTTCCGTCCGCATCCCAGACGCGGCATCCCTCGCCGCGAACCAACGCGATGGGGTAGCGCCCGTACGTGGGGGCGACGTTGAGTTCAGCGTCCGAGATCAGTGTGGCGTTGTCCATGCTTTTCCCCAAAAAAGAAGCTATCTGACGATTTGCGTGCCCACGCCTTCATCCGTGAACACTTCGAGCAAAACCGCGTGCGGAACCCGGCCGTCCACGATGTGCGTTTTCGTGACGTTCGATGAGAGCGCGTCCAGACACGCGTCGACTTTCGGGATCATCCCGCCGGTGATGATTTTCTCTTCTTTGAGCCTTTTGACGTCATCGCGCCTGATGGTGCTGATGAGGTTCTCGTCATCGTCCAGTATGCCGGGCACGTCCGTCAGGAGGATGAATTTTTCCGCATGAAGCGCCCCGGCAATGGCGCCGGCGGCCGAGTCGGCGTTGATGTTGTAGACGCTGCCGTCCTGCCCCACCCCCAGAGGGGCGATGACGGGAATGAACCCGCCGTCGGTGAGATGGTGGATGATGTCGGGCTTTATGGACAGGACCTCACCGACGCGCCCCAGATCATACTCCACGTCTTCTCCGCCCGGTCCTTTTCTGCTCATGATCAGTTTCTTCGCCGTCGTGAGGCCGGCGTCCGAGCCGGAAAGGCCCACGGCGTTCCCCCCGTGGCGGTTGATGAGCCTTACGATGCTCTTGTTCGTGGCGCCGGAAAGCACCATCTCCACGACGCCGACCGTTTCCTCGTCCGTTACCCGGAGGCCTTCGATGAACTCGCTGGTCTTGCCGATTTTCTTGAGGGTCTCGCCGATTTGAGGGCCGCCGCCGTGGACGACGACCACGTTGATTCCCACGTACTTGAGAAGCACGATGTCCTGGGCGAAGGGAGCGTGAAGCTCCGGCTGCACCTGTGCCGCGCCGCCGTATTTGACGACGATGGTCTTGCCCGCGAACTGTTGGATGTAGGGCAGCGCTTCAACCAGCGTCGCCGCCCTGTCTCTTGGTTCCATGTCCGAGCCTTCAAAAACGAAGAATGAGATACGGGTCTCTCGTCATAAGCCGAGAAATATACACTCCCCAGATGCGCGAGGCCAACGGGGAAGGGGAGAAGGTTTAGAGAATATACCGGCTTAAGTCAAGGTCTTCGACGATGTCGGTGAGACGCGCGCGCACGTAGGCGGCGTCTATCTCCACGCTTTCGCCGGACATCTCGGGCGCCCGGAAGGAAATTTCCTCGAGAAGCCGCTCCATGATGGTGTGGAGTCTTCTGGCGCCGATGTTCTCGGTCTGCTCGTTGATGCGGAAGGCGAAGTCGGCCACTTCCTTTACGGCGTCTTCCCCGAATTTGATGTTGACGCCCTCGGTCGCGAGAAGGGCGGGGTATTGCCGCACCAGCGCGTTTTCGGGTTCCTGGAGTATGCGGATGAAATCATCGCGGTCCAGGGAGTCGAGTTCCACGCGAATGGGGAAGCGGCCCTGCAGTTCGGGCAGCAAGTCCGAAGGCTTGGCCATGTGGAACGCTCCCGCCGCGATGAAGAGGATGTGGTCCGTCTTTACCGGGCCGTATTTGGTCTGTACGGTGGAGCCTTCCACGATGGGGAGCAGGTCTCTTTGCACGCCTTCGCGCGAGACGTCGGGGCCGCCTCTCCCGTTATTCTGGGCGGCGACCTTGTCCACCTCATCGAGAAACACGATGCCGGACTGCTCGGTGCGCTCGATGGCCTCGGCGTTCAGGCTGTCCGAGTCGATGAGTTTGTCCGCTTCTTCCTGGGCGAGATACTCGAAAGCCTCGGGCACCTTCATACGCCTGCTCTTGGGGGCCTGGGGCATGAAGTTTCCCATGATTTCCTTCATGTTGATGCCGATCTGCTCCAGATCGCTCCCGCCCATGAAGTGAATTTCCGGGCCCCTGTCTGCGACTTCTATCTCCACTTCCCGGTCGTCGAGCTTCCCCTCGAGCAGCAGGTCGCGAAACTTCTCCCGCGTTCGCTGGTAGCTTTCCTCCCCGAGCGGGTCCTTGGTTTGCCCCCGCTCATCCAGCACACCGAATCCGGGGGGATGAGGCAGCAGAAGGTCGAGAAGGCGCTCTTCGGCCAGTTCCTGGGCCTTGGCCTTGTTGATATCGCGCTGTTCTTCCTGGACGATGTTGCGCGCCAGCTCGACGAGGTCGCGAATCATGCTCTCCACGTCCCGGCCCACGTAGCCCACCTCGGTGAATTTACTGGCCTCGACCTTGATGAACGGACTTTTCGCGAGCTTGGCCAGGCGCCTTGCGATCTCGGTTTTCCCGACGCCGGTGGGGCCTATCATGATGATGTTCTTTGGCGCCACGTCCTCCGCCATCTCGGGCGGCAGCTGCTGCCTGCGCCAGCGGTTTCTGAGCGCAACCGCCACTGCCCGTTTGGCGTCCTTCTGGCCGACGACGTAGCGGTCGAGCTCCTCGACGATTCGTGCGGGTGTGAGATTTTCCATCAAAGGGTTTCCACTGAAATGTTGCTGTTGGTGTAGACGCAGATGTCAGCGGCGATTTCCAGAGATTTTCTTACGATTTCATCGGCGTTGAAGTCGGGCTCCAGACTCAGTATACCGCGCGCGGCGGCGATGGCCATGGGGCCGCCGCTGCCGATCCCGAGCACGCCGTCGTCGGGCTCGATGATGTCGCCCGTACCCGAGAGGATGAGCGAGGTTTCCTTGTCCGCCACCGCCAGAAGGGCTTCCAGGCGGCGCAAGACCCTGTCCGTTCTCCAGTCCTTGCCCATCTCCACGGCGGCGCGCGAAAGGTTTCCCCGGTATTCTTCGAGTTTTCCCTCGAAGCGCTCGAACAGGGCGATGGCGTCGGAAGCCGAACCCGCGAAACCGGCCAGCACCTTGCCGTCGCCGAGCTTTCGGATTTTCACGGCGCCGTGCTTCACCGCAGCGTTTCCCATGGTGACCTGCCCGTCCCCGCCCAGGGCCGTTCGTCCCTTGTAGCGCAGCGCGAGAATGGTCGTGGAGCGGATGATTTCACCTGGCGTCGTCATCTATCGTCCTCGTTCGGGTTTCATCTTCGCCCTGGGGTGCGCGTCGTCATACACGGCGCGCAGGTGCGAGAAATCCACCTGCGTGTATCTTTGCGTCGTGGAGAGGCTCGCGTGTCCCAACAGTTCCTGAATCGAGCGAAGGTCGGCCTCCTGGCTTTCCAGCAGATGCGTCGCCGCCGTATGGCGGAGGGCATGCGGAGTGAAATGATAGCTGAAACCGCCTTTTTTTTCATAGGCGCGGAAGATGGAGCGCACGAAGGCCGGGGAAATCCGCTTGTTCCGCTTGTTGATGAAAAGAGGCGAATCCTCGTTCGGGTCTGTTTCTGCCTGGGCGAGGAGGCTTTCTACGGCTTTGGCCGCCTCCTTGGTGATGGGCACGATTCTCTCTTTCCTTCCTTTGCCGCGAACGCGGATGAGCCTTTCCGCCATGCTCAAATCGGAGCGGTTTAGCCCCGTCAATTCGCTGACCCGCAGGCCCGAGCCGTAGAGAAGCTCGAAGATCGCCTTGTCCCGCTTGCCCTCGGGGGTGGATGTGTCGGGCAACTCCATGAGGCGGACGGCGTCGTCCACGGGCAGGAAGGTCGGCAAGGGCCTGTTTTCTTTGGCGGAGGGTACTTCCCCCGCCGGATCGGTTACGGAGAAGCCCTCTCGCCTTAAAAACCGAAAGAGGCTGCGTATGCTCGACAGATGCCGGTTTACGGTCGTCGAAGAGACTCCCTTGCGGTACAGAAACCCGAGGTACCCGCGAACGGCCAAAGCATCGATCTGGTCGAGCGGAACCGGCTTTTGCGCCCAATCGGCGAGAAACTCATCGAAGTCCTTCAAGTCTGCTGCGTATGCGCGAAGCGTGTGTTCCGAACTGTCGCGCTCGTTGCGCAGGTGCGCTTCGAATAATTCCCGGGCTTCGCTCAGATTGTTGATGCGGCGAGTTTGCTTCGCCATTGCTCCAAATCCTCGATGGCGCGATTCGTGATGTGCTTTTTTTTGAATCTCTTGGGAACGCGCTTTTCCAGGGGCGGGAAGAGGCCGTAGTTGATGTTCATGGGCTGGAAGTTTCTGGGGTTCGCTTCGATGATGTAGCGGTTCAGGGCGCCGAGCGCCGTCGTTGCGGGCGGGGGAGCGATGGGTTCTCCCCGCATGGTGGCTGCCGCGTTGATTCCGGCGATCAGGCCGATGGCGGCCGATTCGAGGTATCCTTCGACGCCGGTGAGCTGGCCCGCCATGAAGACATGCGGGTGACGCTTGAGCTGCAGGGTAATACGCATCAGGCGCGGCGCATTGATGTAGGTGTTCCGGTGGAGGCTTCCGTAGCGCAGAAAGCGCGCTTTCTCGAGGGCGGGGAGCGTCGAGAAGATGCGCTTTTGCTCCGGATAGCGCAACCTGGTCTGAAAGCCCACCATGGAGAAATAATCCCCCGTCAAATCCTCGCGCCTGAGCTGGGCGACCGCGCAGTAGGTCTCTCCCGTGTCAGGATGTTCGAGGCCCACGGGCTTCATGGGCCCGAACGCCAGGGTGTCTTTTCCGCGGGCGGCCATTTCTTCGAGAGGCAGGCAGCCCTCGAAGTAGATGGCGCGCTCGAATTCCCGAAGGGGAATTTTCTCGCCCTCGAGCAGATCCCCGACGAATCGGTAATACTGCGATTCGTCGAGGCCCAGGTTGAGGTAGTCTCCCTCTCCGCCTTCTTCGTTGCCCTTTCCGTAGCGCGAGCCCATGAACGCCACGGACATGTCGATGCTGTCGGCGTGCAGGATGGGTGAGATGGCGTCATAGAAATACAGGTACTTGCCTTGCGTCAGGCGGGCGATTTCCGCGGAGAGAGAATCGCTCGTCAGCGGGCCGGTGGCGACGATGGTGAGGGTTTTATCCTCCAAATCCCTGATTTCTTCCCTGTGGACGGTGATTCTCGGATCGTTTCCGATCGCTTCGGTGATCGTCCGGCTGAAAGACGCCCGATCGACGGCCAGCGCCAGGCCTGCGGGAACCCGGCAGGAATCCGCGCCTCGCAGGATGAGCGAATCGAGTTTTCGCATTTCTTCTTTGAGCAGGCCGGAGGCGTTTTCCACCGAATTCGAGCGGAACGAATTCGAGCAGACGAGTTCGGCCAACCCGCTGGTTTCATGAGCAGGCGTTTTCTTGTGGGGGCGCATCTCGTAAAGGTCGACCTCGACGCCCCGTTTGGCCGCCTGCCAGGCGGCTTCACAGCCCGCCAGGCCACCGCCGATGATCCGCAACCTTTCGCTCAAGCCGAAGCCTCCTGGGCGGGAGTGGTTTTCGAGGCTTCCATCCGCTCGATGAGTTCAGGAGGACATTCTACCGCATATCCGCATTCTTTTTGGGGGCAAACGAGTTGGCTTCCGTTTTTCTTGGTCGTTTTGATAGTGAGGATGGGATGTCCGCAAGAGGGGCAGGGCTGCGCCACGGGCCAGTCCCAGGCGACCGTCTTGCACGCCGGGAAGCGGCTGCACCCATAGAATGGCTTTCCAGTGCGGCGGGAGCGCCGCTCGACCAGTTCTCCGTCGCAACCCTCCGTGGGGCAGGACACGCCGGTGGATTTAGGAGCGGCGGCTGCCTGTCCGTTGCCGAGCGCCTTTCTTTTCTTGTGCGCGTCGGGAAACGCCGTACAGGACAGATATAATCCAAAGGGCCCTCGTTTCGCCTGCATGGGGGCGCCGCATTCCTCGCAAGGCTGAGCGAGTTCCTCGATGCGGGCCAACTCTTCCGCCGCTTCCGGCTCGGGCTCACCCTCGGTGGGAATGTTCTCCGAGTAACGACAACTCGGGTATCCCGAACACGAAATGAACCAGCCGTTTCTGCTGAATTTCTTCACCAGCTCACGCTCGCATTCGGGACAATTCCTGCCGATGGGCTCTCCTTTGGTCTTGAGATTCGGCAGTTCCTTTTTGGCCGTCTGAATCTTCTGGTCGAAACTATCGTAAAAATCTCTCATCACGGGCAGCCACGGCGTCGTCCCTTTCTCGATGTCGTCGAGGTATTTTTCCATCTTCGCCGTAAAGCCCACGTCGATCTGGTCGGGAAAACCCTGGATGAGGAGACGGTTCACCTCCCGGCCAAGGGAGGAGGGCGTAAATTGCCTGCGCCTTCTCTCGATGGTGACGTATTTGCGTTTCTCCAGGGTGTCCAAGATGCTCGCATAGGTGCTGGGGCGGCCCACGCCGTCTTCTTCGAGCTCTTTCACCAAAGAGGCTTCCGTGTAGCGGGGCGGAGGCTGGGTGAAGTGCTGCTCGGCGGCGACGCCGGTGGGCGCGGATTCAGATTTGATGAACGATAGGGGGTCGCCGTCCTCGAGAGGCGGCAGGAGCCTGTCCTGCTCCGAGTTGGACGGCTTGGCTTTCGGGGTGTCCGCGTCGCTCCCGGGCTCGAAATTGGTTTCATATACCCTCAAGAAACCTTTGAATTTCAAGACGGAACCGCTTGCCCGCAGGAGGAGCACCTCATCCTCCGCGCTACGCGCCGCCTGGCCGTCAGGCGTGATGTCCACGCTCGTCTGATCATAGACGGCGGGCGCCATCTGGCTCGCGAGGAAGCGCCGCCAGATGAGGCTGTAGAGGGAGAATTGTTCGGGTTTCAGGAAAGCGCGCACCCTATCGGGCGTGAGTGCAACGTCGGTCGGCCGAATCGCCTCGTGCGCGTCCTGGGCCGTCTCTCTCGTCTTGAAGACGTTGGGCGTGCGGGGGAGGTGGTCCTGGCCGTATTGCGTCTCGATATAGGCGCGCGCAGCGGTGACGGCCTCGGGCGCGAGTCGCACGGAGTCCGTCCGCATATAGGTGATGAGGCCGACGTTGCCCGCTTCGCGTCCCAAATTCACCCCTTCATACAATGACTGGGCGATGCTCATGGTCTTTTTCGCGCCGTAGCGCAATTTGCCGGAGCTTTCCTGCTGGAGGGTGCTGGTGATGAAGGGAGCGGGCGGTCTGCGCCGGCGCTCTTTTCTCTCTACCCTGGAAACCCGCAAGGCGGCGGCCGCTATTTTTTCCGCCAGTTCCATCGCCCTGGCTTCGTTCGGAATTTCCGCCTCTTTTCCGTCGATTCGGTGCAGTTTGGCTTCAAACGGCGGCTCAACGCCTGCTTTTTCGAGATGCGCCGTGATGCTCCAGTATTCCTTCGGCTCGAAGGCCTCTATCGCGTCTTCGCGCTCACATATCAGTTTGAGCGCGACCGACTGCACCCGGCCCGCGCTGAGTCCGAAAGCGACCTTGTTCCAGAGAATTTCGCCGGAGAGCTTGAAGCCCACGATTCTGTCCAGCTTTCTGCGGGTTTCCTGCGCGTCCACTTTTCTCTGATCGATTCGCCCGGGTTGCGAGAGCGCCTCCTGCACCGCGCGCTTCGTGATCTCGTTGAACGTCACCCGGTAGAATTTATTTTCGGCGCCGGAACCCCCGAGGAGTTCCTGGATGTGCCAGGCGATGGCCTCACCCTCGCGGTCCGGGTCCGGGGCCAGATAAATCTCTTTCGCCGCCGTGGCCGCTTTGCGCAACTGATCTATCGTCTTCGCTTTTCCCTGGATGACGCCGTAATCGGCCTTGAAGTCGTTGTGAACGTCTATTCCCATTTTGCGCTCGCCCGTTTTTTGCAAATCCCGCACATGGCCGCGCGATGCGAGGATGTCGAAATCCGCACCCAGGAATTTCTGGATGGTGCGTACTTTCGTCGGCGACTCCACGATAAGGAGCTTGGACGCGGGCTGCCGGGTATTGCTCCTGGAAGGAGCGCGTTTCGGGGCCGTTCTTTTCGGGTTCTTTTTATTGGTCATTTATTTCTCATGCCCGCGGATTGTCGTTCGGGACGCCGTCTGCGGGTGAAATATCCTGGTGGGCGGCAATTGTATATCGACTTGCGATCGCTTGCGCTTCGCGGGCCAATTCGTCAAATCTGCAATTCCTCCTCGACGATCGAGCCGATCGCTCGATCATAAAACCCGTTCGTACATGCCCGAGGTTGTCTGCCTCACGAGGCCTTCCAGCTCCAGGCGCAACAAGGCGGATGAAACTTCCTGCGCAGGCAGCCCCCGTTGTCGGGTCAGTCCCTCGATGGTGTTGTCCCCGTTCTCCAGTAAGGTTAAAAGCGCATTTTCATCATCCGTGAGATTCGGATGCGGCGTTGCCTTTGCGGCTTCGCTCTTTTCAGGGGGCAACGTCCTGACTCGAATCTGCGCTGGATTATCTAGCATATTTCGGACGTACTCTGGAAGAGCGTTGATGATATCGTCCGCATTTTCCACCAGATGTGCCCCTTCTTTGAGGAGGCGATGGCAGCCGGCGCTTTTCTGGGTATGGACGGGCCCGGGTACGGCCATTACCTCGCGTCCCTGCTCGAGCGCCAGCCGGGCGGTCAGGAGCGCGCCGCTTCGCTGCGCGGCCTCGATGACGACCGTCGCCAAAGACAAACCGCTGATGAGGCGGTTTCTTCTCGGAAAGTTCTCTTTTCTCGGATGGGCGCGAAGGTGAAATTCCGATACCACGGCGCCCTGAGCGGCGATCTCCCGTCGGAGTTCCTGATGTTCGGCGGGATAGTTCTGGGTCAGACCGCACCCGAGGACGGCGATGGTTCTGCCTCCCGCATCCAGCGTGGCCTTGTGAGCTTCCGCATCGACCCCGTAGGCCATTCCGCTTACGATGGTGATTCCCCTTCTGGCGAGATCGGCGGCAAGCTGCCTCGCCACCCGCCTCCCGTAATCCGTCGGACGCCGCATACCGACGATGGCGACGGCGAGACGATCCTCGGCGAGGATTTCGCCCTCGGTGAAAAACGCGCCCGGAGGAGCGTAAATCTCGCGCAGGGATTCAGGATACCGGGCGGAATCGCGCGTGATGATTCCTGCGCCCAGTTTCGAAGCCTCCTGGCGGATTGTGGCGGCCAAATCGTCGGGAGAATCCTTTTCGAGAACTTCACGCGCTTTTCGGCCGCAAAGGCGCGCGAATACGTCCGGGGACGCTTCGAAGGCCTCCGTGGGGTGTTCGAATGCTTCCGTCAGGCGGCTCAGGCGCTCGGGAGTCATGCCCGGCAGAGTTTGCAGGACAAGCCAGGCATCGGCTTCGCTCAGGGGATCCCGGTTCTTTGAGCGCAGCAATGGATTCCAGGTGCTCATTCACTATCTCCGGCGTTAATCACCCCCGGATCCATAACACGGAGTCCGTATCTTGTGTCAATGCGCGGAAAAAACCGGGGCGATCGGTGAATCGCCGACTTATCCTCATCAGGGTTTTTTTCGCGTGTAGTACTCGAGATTTTGAAGTTGGACCTTCGCCTTTCTGGAAAGTGGATGCGCGGGGAATTTTTCGACCAGATTTTCGAATTCAAGCGTAGCGTTGAGTGGCAACCCGCGCCGGATATAGGTGAGCCCCCGCTTGTAATAGGCGTCGGGAACTTTACGGCTTTTGGGGTGTTTCGTAATGAGGTCCTGAAACTCATCCAGCGCCTCGGGGTATCGCTTGAGCGCGTAGAAGGCCTCCCCGAGCCAGTACCGGGAATGGGGCGCTAACTGGTTTTTGGGAAACAGGCCCAGGAAACGGCGAAACCCGCGAACGGCATCCTCGCTCTTCCCGTCCCTGACGGCGCGATACGATTTGTTGTAGAGCGCCTGCGGGGTGATGGAGGCAACTTTCGCCTTTGCAGCGCGTGTTCCGGGCGAGGGTTTGGGAGACGATGGTTTCGGCGCCCCCGTCCTTCTCCGGGGGAATGGGGGAGCCGGGAAGCTCTTTGCGATGATGTTTTCCCGCCTCAGCCTTTCCACAGTGGCTTCCAGGGCGCTGTTTTTCTTTTGCAGATCCCCAATGTTTTTGGTGAGCGCCTCGATCTTCCTGGCGGATTCTGACATTCGGGCTTCGATGCGCGTATTGCGCTCCCTGGCGGAGGACAACTCCTTTGCGAGCGCCTTGGCGTCCGGGGCGCTGCGGGGCGCCTCCGATGGGGTGGTTTCCGGGTTCAGTTGTGCAAAATTGGCGCACCCCGCTACCGCCATAGCGAATGCCAATGCGCATGCACTCCGCCACATGTCATCTGTCCTCAGGGCGGCAAGATCACGTAAAAAG
>WTGD01000254.1 GCA_011523725.1 Nitrospinota bacterium | reverse complement strand
CCGTGATGGTGGTGGGGAGTATGAGGTCACTCGTGGCGATGTACATGTCGATTCCTCCGCTCGAAACGGTTTCGGCGAATCATCTTGTCCGGATGGGCTTCAAGCCGCTGCTGAATATCTCCTTGTCATGCTTATCACCTGTGCGTCCTAGAGTTTCATGAGCTTCGCGGGCGTCTCGCGCAGGATTTGATTCTGCGCCTCTTCGGTGAGGCCCGCTCCCTCCACGAAATCCACGACGCGCTGTTGCATCATGTCGTAGGGGTAGTCCGTGCCGCACACGACGCGGTCGGCCCCCACCTCCTCAACCATCCATTTGAGGGCCGAGGGGTTGAAGGTGATGACGTCGAAATAGAGGTTCTTGAAATAGTGACGGGGCGGATGCGGCGTGTGGACCTTGGTTTCCGGCCGTACCTCCCAGCAGTGCTGGATGCGCCCGACCGCCCAGGGGAGGTTTCCGCCCGCGTGGGCGAGCAGGAGCTGGAGGTTCGGGTAGCGCTCGAAGTGGCCCGAGAGGATGAGCCTCGTGGCGGCGATCGTGGTGGACAGAGGGTTGCCGATGCAGTTCGCCATGTAGTAGGGGAACAGCGCCTTTAAGTCCGCGAAATCGGGGTGGATGAACACCAGGGCGCCGAGCCGCTCCGCCGCCGCCCAGAATTCCTCGTACTGGGGCTCGTCCAGCGCGTGGGAGCCGATGCGATCGGAGATGATGCAGCCGAGCAGGCCCCGCCCCATCGCGCGCTCGAGCTCTGCGGCCGCGGCCTCGCCCCCGTTCTGCATGGGCAGGTTGCAAAGCCCCCGGAAGTGCGCCGCGTTCTGGTTGCAGAAATCGACGACGCCGTCGTTTTGCACCTGGATGATCTCCTCGCCCGCTCTTCCGCCGATCCAGTAATAGAACGTGGGCGGCGGCGGGGAGGCCAGCGCCATCTCCAGCCTGTCCGCCTTCATGTCGCTCAGCTTGCGCTCGGCGTCTGCGAGTTGCACCGCCCAGTTCTCCTCCGTCATCTTCGCGTTGTAGCGCGAGGAGACGGGCGGGAAGAACCCCTCGAAGCTGTCGGCGTGCTGGGGGCGTCTTTCGCGCTCTTTGGCGGCAAGCGCTTCCGCCTCCGGGATGTAGATGTGGTGATGCAGATCGATGTTGGGCAAGGGTGCTTCCCTCCGTTTGAATGCTTTCGGGGCGTCTTGGCGCCCGCTCGGTTGTAGAAATGCTGATGACCTTTTCGGAGAGAGTAGAATCTGGCGCATCCTGCGTCAATCGAGATTCACGCCCGCCGATTGACGGCCATGATTCTGGGTGAGAAACTTTGCCCTCGCGCTCGAAGGGCGCGCCGGCGGTAATTTTCCGGCTCCCGGCCTTGCGTGGAGGGGACGATTCCGGTGAATGGCGAGGACGCTCCCAGGCTGCCGCGCTCCTACGAGGGGCTGCGCGCCCTGCAAGGCGAATTCGCGCGCTATCAGGAAGAGGCGTTTCCGGAGCGCGAGCCGCGGTTTTTCGCCCTGGAACTTGCGGGCGAGACGGGCGAACTCGCGAACCTGGAGAAAAAGGAATGGAAGGGCCGCGAAATCGACTTGGCGGCCTATACGGACGAGGCGGCGGATGTCATGATCGCCGTGATGAACTACGCCAACGCGCGGGGGATCGATTTGGGCGAGGCCGTTTCGGAGAAAATGGCCAAGATCGAGCGCATCAGACAGGAGCAGCCCGAGAGATAGACCGCGGTACCCCGCAGTTTTCCGGTTCGGCGCTTGGGGCGGCGTCGAAAATAGTGAGAAACTAAAAAAGAACCGCTGAACCAGTGTTCTGCCGAGCAGAGCGGAAAGGATGAGATTCGATGTCAGGCCTCCCGACGGAGCCGGCCGACCTCGCCGACGTGCAGGCGAGTTCCGATGAGCGCAACGTCAAGATAGACAAGGTGGGTGTCAAGAACATCCGCTACCCCATCGTGGTGAAGGACCGGGCGAAGGACGCCCAGCACACCATCGGCAACGTGAACATGTATGTGGACCTGCCGCACCACTTCAAGGGCACCCACATGAGCCGTTTCCTGGAGGTGCTGAACGAGCACACCGACGCCATCGGCGTGGACAGCGTGCCCTCGCTCCTGCAGACGATCCGCGAGCGCCTGGACGCCCAGACGGCGCATTTCTCCGTCACCTTTCCCTACTTCATGCAAAAGGCGGCCCCCGTGACGGGCGCGGAGGGGCTGATGGCCCTCGAATGCGGCTTCGAGGCCTCCGCCGGCGCGACGGACGACTTCGTCCTGAGCATCATGGTGCGCATCGCCACGCTGTGTCCGTGCTCCAAGGAGATCAGCCTGCGCGGCGCGCACAACCAGCGGGGGCACGTGCGCATCAAGGTGCGCTTCGACGGGGAGTTCTGGATCGAGGAACTCGTCGAGATCGCCGAGAGCGCGGGCAGTTGCGCGCTCTATCCGATCCTGAAGCGCGAGGACGAGAAGTTCGTCACCGAGACGGCTTTCGACAACCCCCGCTTCGTGGAGGACGTGGTGCGCGAGGCGGCCCTCCTGCTCAGAAACGACAAGCGCATCCGGTGGTTCCAGGTGGAGGTCGAGAATTTCGAGTCCATCCACGACCACAACGCCTACGCCTTCATCGAGGAAGAGGTGAAGCGCGGGGAGTAGTTCGTTTCGGGCATGCAAGAACGCCGAAGATCAAAAGGAGAAGTAGTACTTCCCGTCCCACCCCGCGATCATGAAGATGCCTCTGTCGATGATATCCCTTCCGAGAAGTCCCTGGTATCTTGATGTGTCCCCGAGGTATTCCATCACCTGAATGTTCTGTACGGGTAAGGTTTGCGCTTCGGGGCCTTGCGTTCTGGCCGGCTTGGTAAAGGGAATCAGCATATCAACGAGATAGGTGTTCAGGCTGGCAGTACCGGAAGCGACGACGACAGATTCTTTTCCGAGGGAACGCAACCCGATTCGCTTGGCGAGTTCGGGAGAGATACATGTGATGGAAGCACCAGTATCGATCAGTAAATCTGCTCCTGAAGTTCGCCCCTCTTGAGAGGACAACGCTCCCGCTTGTGTGAAGAGAATGTGCATTACAGGGCCGACGGCAGGATCATACTGAAACGACATGGACGGCATGCGAAAAAATCCCCAGATCGACGGCTTGTTTGGTTATCTTCTGGACGGAGAATAAATCGTCGTCGTATTTCTCTTTGGCGAAGACCACCGCGTCATGTACGGAATCGAAAATATGCACCACTTTCTCACCCCGCATGAGGGCGAATCTTCCGTTATGCTCCTCGATTAGTTCCGGGAGCAGTTTCTGGAAAGCCTCATAATTATTGTCCACTTCGGTCTGAATGGCGGGATGATCCATCATCACTCCTTCCCGAATCTCTCAGGGTAATATCCATGTGGAATAAGTTCCCGATCACCTTCTCACCATATAGAAGTCTTACGCATAATATCTGACCTCATGTTCTAGTATACTATACCATCCTCGATGTGATTTCACGGCGAACATCAGGCCGACGGATGAGAATTCCTCTCTCACCACTAAGGAAGCGGCGGTATTCCATTTGCCGCGCGGCAGACTCCAATCCCCTCATCAAATTTTGCCCTTTCTTCTCGCCCCAAAATCGCTTATAACCACCTTTTGGTTTGATTCTTTAAGCGGTTGATTCGGGACGGTTTATGGATACACACCAAAGAGGCGAGCGGATAGACGCGCTCTATGAACTCCTGGCGTCGCGCATCGTGATCATCGACGGCGCGATGGGCACCATGATCCAGGACGAGAATCTGGATGAGGCCGCCTACAGGGGCGAGCGCTTTGCCGATCACCCCTGCGACTTGCAGGGCAACCACGATCTGCTCAGCGTCACGCAGCCCGACGTCGTCAGGCGGATTCACGGCGATTTCCTGGAAGCGGGCGCGGACATCATCGAGACCAATTCGTTCAACTCGACGGCCATCTCCCAGGTGGACTACCAGATGGAGGAGGTGGTTTATGAGATGAGCGAGGCCTCGGCGCGCCTGGCCCGCGAGGCGGCGGATGCCTTCGAGCGCGCGCATCCGGGAGAGCTTCGCTTCGTGGCCGGGGTCTTGGGCCCCACGAACCGCACCGCCTCCATCTCGCCGAGGGTGAACGAGCCGGGTTTCCGGAACATCAGCTTTGAAGAGCTGGTCGCGGCCTACACCACTTCGATTCGCGGCCTCATCAATGGCGGGGCCGATCTGCTCCTGGTCGAGACCGTCTTCGACACCCTGAACTGCAAGGCCGTGATGTTCGCCGCCGAACAGTATTTCGAGGACGAGGGGGTTCGCGTCCCCGTCATGATTTCGGGGACCATCACCGACGCGAGCGGGCGCACGCTTTCGGGCCAGACGACGGAAGCCTTCTGGAACTCGGTCGCGGGCTACCGGCCCATCTGCGTGGGGCTCAACTGCGCCTTGGGAGCCGAGGACCTTCGCCCCTACATACGCGAGCTGTCCCGCGTGGCCGACGTGCCGGTGAGCATTTATCCGAACGCCGGCCTCCCGAACGAGTTCGGCGAATACGACGACACGCCTGAGTACATGGCCGAGGTGCTCGCCGAATTCGCCCGTAGCGGCTTCCTGAACCTGGTGGGCGGCTGCTGCGGCACCACGCCCGCGCACATCCGCGCGATCAGGGAAGCGGTGGAGGGCTTCGCTCCGCGCCGGATCCCCGAAATCCCCCCGCGCTGCCGCCTGAGCGGCCTGGAGCCGTTGAACATCGGCCCCGAGACGGGGTTCGTGAACGTGGGCGAGCGCACCAACGTGGCGGGCTCGGCGCGCTTCGCCAAGCTGATCCGCGAGGGCGACTACGAGAAGGCGCTCGAGGTCGCCCGCCAGCAGGTGGAAAACGGCGCCCAGCTCATCGACGTGAACATGGACGAGGGGATGCTCGACTCGGAAGAGGCGATGACCACCTTCCTGAGGCTCATCGCCGCAGAGCCCGACATCAGCCGCGTGCCCGTGATGATCGATTCTTCCAAGTGGGAGGTCATCGAGGCGGGGCTCAAGTGCCTCCAGGGAAAGCCCATCGTCAACTCCATCAGCCTGAAAGAGGGAGAGGAGGCTTTCATCGAGCAGGCGCGGCTCGTGAAGCGCTACGGCGCCGCCGTTTTGGTGATGGCCTTCGACGAGCAGGGCCAGGCGGAGAGCGTGGAGCGCAAGTTCGAGATTTGCGAGCGGGCCTACAACATTCTCACGCGTGAGGTTGGCTTCTCGCCCAACGAAGTCATCTTCGACCCCAACATCTTCGCCGTCGCCACCGGCATCGAGGAGCACAACGAATACGCCGCCGCCTATTTCGAGGCTATCAAGCGCATCAAGACCGAACTCCCCGGCGCGCTCGTGAGCGGGGGGGTGAGCAACGTCTCCTTCTCCTTTAGGGGCAACAACGGCGTGCGCGAGGCCATGCACTCGGCTTTCCTGTACCACGCCATCAGGAACGGCATGGACTTAGGAATCGTGAACGCGGGGCAGTTGGCGGTGTATCAGGAAATCCCCGGGGACCTTCTCGAAAGAATCGAGGACGTGCTCCTGAACCGCCGCGCGGACGCCACCGAGCGCTTGCTCGAAGTGGCCGAGGGCGTGAAGGGCCGGGCGAAATCGCGCGCGGAGAATTTGGCCTGGCGCGAACGGCCCGTGAACGAACGTCTGTCCCATGCGCTGGTGGAGGGGATAACGCAGTACATCGTGGAGGATACCGAAGAGGCGCGCCTCGCGGCTGCGCGTCCCATCGAGGTCATCGAGGGTCCGCTCATGGACGGCATGAACGTGGTGGGCGAGCTTTTCGGTTCGGGCAAGATGTTCCTGCCCCAGGTGGTCAAGAGCGCGCGGGTGATGAAGACCGCCGTCGCGCATCTGGTCCCCTTCCTCGAGGCGGAAAAGGTCGAGGGTGAGGATCGCTCGAACGGCAAGGCGCTTCTCGCCACCGTGAAGGGCGACGTGCACGACATCGGCAAGAACATCGTGGGCGTCGTGCTCCAGTGCAACAACTACGAGGTCATCGACCTGGGCGTCATGACCCCTTGCGCGAAGATCCTCCAGACCGCGCGCGAGGAGGGCGTGGACGTCATCGGGCTGAGCGGCCTCATCACCCCCTCGCTCGATGAGATGGTGACCGTGGCGGGCGAGATGGAGCGCCTGGGCTTTGAGGTTCCCCTCCTGATTGGCGGGGCGACGACCTCGCGGGTGCACACCGCCGTCAAGATCGCGCCCGGCTACAGCGGGCCGACGGTCTACGTGGAGGACGCATCGAGAAGCGTGGGTGTGATGGGCAGCCTGATGAGCGATTCACAGCGCGAGGAGTTCCTGGCCGCAAGGCGCGAGGAATACGAAGGCGTGCGCGAACGCCACGAGGCGCGGCGCGCCCATGCGGAGTTCTGCTCTTTGGAGGAAGCGCGCGAGAACCGCCTGCGAATCGACTGGGTGGAAGCCGCGCCGCCCGTCCCGAGCGTTCAGGGGGTGCGTGTTTTCGAGGACCATCCGCTGGCGGACTTGAGGGACCGCATCGACTGGACGCCGTTTTTCCGGACCTGGGAGCTGAGCGGCTCCTATCCCGCGATACTCAAGGACCCGGTGGTGGGCGAGGCGGCGCAAAGCCTCTACCGCGACGCGCAGGATATGCTCGAGCGCATCATCGAGCGCCGCTCGCTCAAGGCCAGGGCGGTCATGGGCCTGTTCCCGGCGAATTCCGCCGGCGATGACGTGGAGATATATGCGGATTCAGAGAGAAGCGAGGTGGTCGCCGTGGCCCGCTTCCTGCGCCAGCAGATGCGGAAATCCTCGAGCGGCCCCAACATGTGCCTCGCGGATTTCGTGGCCCCCAAAGAGAGCGGGGTGGCGGATCACATCGGCGCATTCGTCGTGACGGCGGGTCTGGGTGTGGACGAGGCGGCGGGCGCGTATGAGCGCGCGAACGACGATTACGGCGCCATCATGATAAAGGCCCTCGCGGACAGGCTGGCCGAGGCGTTCGCCGAGCGCCTGCACGAGCGCGTGCGCAAGGAGTTCTGGGGATACGCCGCAGACGAGGGGTTGAGCAACGAGGCGTTCATCCGGGAGAGATACCAGGGCATCCGGCCCGCGCCGGGTTATCCGGCCTGTCCGGATCATACCGAAAAGCAGACGCTCTTCGACCTCATCGACGCGGGGGGGAACGCGGGCGTGAAGCTCACGGAGAGCTTCGCCATGTGGCCCGCCGCCTCGGTGAGCGGGTGGTATTTCGCGCATCCCGAGGCGCGGTATTTCGGCGTAGGCCGGATCGGCCGGGATCAGGTGCGCGACTACGCCGGGCGAAAGAGGATGGAGCCCGCCTTCGTCGAGCGGTGGCTCGCGTCTTCCTTGAACTACGAGGTCTCCCGCGCGGGGCGCGATGAAGAGGCGGCTCCCGAAAGCGAAGCGTCCGTTGAGCGCCGCTCTCCCCTGATTCCTTGATATGCCTCCGCCCTTTCGTACTCCGCTCTTATGAATGACCGCGTCGTGGTTTCGCCGTTGACGGCCCGCCCGTGCGCGGCTAGATTGAGAGGCGCGTAATCCCGGCCCGGGGGACTCTCTGCGGGCGGTGGATTCAGGAGTGGTTTTCGCGTATAAGCCTTTGTTCGCCAAGGGGATGCGAGGGTGGCGGAACTGGTAGACGCGCTGGATTTAGGATCCAGTGCCTTCGGGCGTGGGGGTTCGAGTCCCCCCCTTCGCACCAATGGCCGTGATTTTTCATATTTTTGCATTTGTGATTCTGGAGAGTAAGGCATGACCGGCACAGTGAGCGACATCGACGCCTGCACGAAGCGTCTCGAAGTCGCCGTACCGCGCGCGGAGGTCGTCGACGAGATGGACCGCGCCTACAGGCGGCTCTCGGGGCGCGTGAAGATGAAGGGTTTCCGGAAGGGGAAAATCCCCCGCCGCGTGCTCGAGCGCTACTACGGCGAGGAGGTGCAGGCCGAAGTCCTGAACCACGTGATATCGACTTCCTACCGCACCCTGCTGGAGGACAAGGGCATGCGCCCGGTGGGCGAGCCGAACGTGACCGACATCAACATGGACGACGACGCGCCCGAGCTGACTTACAAGGCGACGGTGGAAGTCATCCCCCCCTTCGAACTCGGCGAGTACAAGGGACTGAAACTCAAGGTCCAGCGCCAAACGGTGACGGACGAGATGGTCGATCAGCAGATAGAGGCGCTCCGGCAGCGGGCCGCCACGTTCGAGGACGTGGACAGGGAGGCCCGGGCGGGAGATTACGTTCTCTTCGACATCGAGGGTTTCGAGGGCGAGGAGGCCGTGCCCGGCACCCGGGGGGAGAACCAGGCCCTCATGATCGGGGGCGATGAGAGCGAAAAGGAGTTGAGCGACGCGCTCACCGGCATGCGGACAGGCGAGGAGGCGGATGTCGATATCGACGTTCCCGAGGGCGCCTCGCCCAACATCGCGGGCAAGAGCCTCCGGTTCCACCTTCATTTGAAGGAGATCAAGGAGGCGCATCCGCCCGAACTGGATGAGGAGTTCGTGAAATCCTTAGGAAGAGGTTACACGAGCACGGAAGACTTGCGGGCGGACGTCGTGAAAGAGATGGAATCCATGGAGGATGCGAACGCGCGCGGCCACGGGATCTCCGAGCTTTTGGCCGCCTTGCTTGAGACGCATCCCTTCGAGGTGCCTCCCACGCTGGTCAAGGGGGAGGCGGACGAGCAGATTCGCGAATACGAGCGCAGACTGCGCCAGGAGAACCCCGACGTGCAGCTTTCCGAAGCCAAAATAGAGGAGTTGCGCGAGGAGGTGAGGCCGCAGGCCGAGGAGCGGGTGCGCCAGCTCATCCTCGTGGAGCGCATCCGAGAGGCCGAGGAGATCGAGGCGAGTGGCGAGGAGGTCGAGGCGCAGCTCAGAATCTCGGCGGCGCGCTACGGCATGACGCCCGAGAAACTCCGCGAGCGGATGATGACGACCGGGGCGATGGCTTCGCTCGTCTCGAACATCAACTACAACAAGACGGTGAGTTGGCTTTACGATCAGGCCGACGTGGAATTCGACGTTCACGATGCCGCCGACCACGATGCGCATTCCCGCGACTCCGAGGAGGGGGCGGGGGAGGAGCGCGCCGGAGACGGCGATTCGAAAGAGGATGGATAAAAAGTGGCTCTCGTACCCATGGTGGTGGAACAGACGAACAGAGGCGAGCGGGCGTACGACATCTACAGCCGCCTGCTCAAGGAGCGGATCATCTTTCTGGGCACGGCGATAGATGACACCATCGCGAATCTGGTGACGGCCCAGCTTCTTTTCCTGGAGGCGGAAGAACCCGACCGCGACATCGCCATGTACGTGAACAGCCCGGGCGGCACCGTCACGGCGGGTCTCGCCATCTACGACACGATGCAGTACATCAAGCCCGACGTGTCGACCATCTGCATCGGCCAGGCGGCGAGCATGGGCGCGCTGCTCCTGACGGCGGGGGCGAAGGGCAAGCGCTACGCCCTGCCCAACTCGCGCATCCTGATCCACCAGCCCCTGGGCGGCGTGCAGGGACAGGCGAGTGACATCGACATCCAGGCGCGCGAGATTCTCCGCATGCGCGAGGAACTCAACGAGATTCTCGCGAGGCACACCGGCCAGCCGATCAAGCAGATTGAAAAAGACACCGATCGTGATAATTTCATGACGGCCGAGCAGGCGAAGGACTACGGTCTGCTCGACGACGTGATCGTCGCGCGCACCGATTCATCGAATCTCTTGTCGGGCGACGGCATGGATGACGGCCAGAATCAGGAGAACAACGGCTCCTGACCGGAAGCCGGTTTTGTTTCGGAAAGCGCACTTCACCGAGGGGGAATGATCGATGGCGAGGCGGGCCTCAGACAAGAAAGACGCTCTTCGTTGCTCGTTCTGCGGGAAAAGCCAGGAGGAGGTGAAGAAGCTCATCGCGGGTCCGCACGTGTATATCTGCGATGAGTGCGTGGAGTTGTGCCAGGAAATCATGATGGAGGAGTGGAACGAGGAGCAGAAGAACAAGGCGAAAACCCTCCTGAAGCCCACCGAGATCAAGGCCATCCTCGATGAGCACATCGTCGGCCAGGAGAAGGCGAAAAAATCGCTCTCCGTCGCCGTCTACAACCACTATCGGCGCGTGGAGGCGCAAATCGACTTACACGATGTGGAACTGCAAAAGAGCAACATCCTGCTCATCGGCCCCACCGGCTCGGGCAAGACGCTCATGGCGCAGACGCTGGCGCGCCTGCTCGACGTGCCCTTCGCCATCGTCGACGCCACCACCCTCACGGAAGCCGGCTACGTGGGCGAGGACGTCGAGAACATCATTCTCAAGCTCTTACAAGCCGCCGACTTCGACGTGGCGAAAGCCGAACGCGGCATCATCTACATCGACGAGATCGACAAGATCAGCCGAAAGAGCGAGAACCCCTCCATCACCCGGGACGTCTCCGGCGAGGGCGTGCAGCAGGCCCTGCTCAAGATCATCGAGGGAACGGTGGCCAACGTGCCGCCCCAGGGCGGACGAAAACACCCCCACCAGGAGTTCCTGCGCGTCGACACCGCGAACATCCTCTTCATCGGGGGCGGCGCGTTCGTGGGTCTCGAGGAGCTGATCAAGAAACGGGTCGGCCAGATGGGCATGGGCTTCGAGGCCAGCCTCAAGAGCGAGAAGGACGACTCGCTGAACGTGCTGCTCGCCCAGGTGTCGCCTGAAGATCTGCTGAAATACGGCTTGATCCCCGAGTTCGTGGGCCGCCTGCCGGTCGTGGCCACGCTCGACGATCTGGACAAGGACGCGCTCGTGCGCATCCTGACCGAGCCGAAAAACGCCCTCGTCAAGCAATACCGCAAACTCGTGGAGTTCGAGAGCGTCACCCTGCAGTTCACCGAGGGTGCGCTCGTCGCCATCGCCGAGAAGGCGCTCGAGCGCAACACGGGCGCGCGCGGGCTTCGCTCCATCATCGAGGATCTGATGCTCGATACGATGTACGAGCTGCCGGGCATGGCGGGCGTCAAGGAAATCATCATCAACGAGAACGTGGTGGCGCGAAAGGAAAGTCCGCTGCTGGTCTATGAAAAAGCGAGTTGAGCCGGCTTGCGCATTATTTCTCCGTCAGTTGAGCGTTTCGTGAGTCCCGGGCCGCATCATCCGTCTCGCGCGGCTTCGGGGAAGTCCGCGCGCAGGCGGGGACGGGTTGGTTTTTTTCACCGGGGGCGTTATTTTTCGTCCTCGTGGGGAAAGGGCGCGTTGACAATGCGCGGGCCGCTTTCCTATCATTTCGCTATACCGGATATGCCGGACGAAGGCGCGTAGCTCAGGGGGAGAGCGCTTGCTTGACACGCAAGAGGTCGGCGGTTCAAAACCGCCCGCGCCTACCATAACGGAATTGACGATGCGGCGGCTCGCCGCCGCGTCGCGGGGATAATTCGAAGAACTACAAGAGGAGATTGCGGCGCCAGCCAACGCCCGTTTATGTCTCAGCAAACCCAGCAAAAAGATTTTCCCAAAGACGCCATCGCACTCAAGTTAAACGGCGCGTCCGTAGATTTGAATCGCGGCCTTCCCGACGACGCCGAGCCGGAGTTCATCCTCCTCGATTCCGAGGAGGGGCTGGAGATTCTGCGCCACAGCACGGCGCACCTCATGGCCCAGGCCGTGCAGGAGCTCTTCCCCGGCGCGCAGCTCACCATCGGCCCTCCGATCGAAAACGGGTTCTATTACGACATCGACGTCGACGTCACCTTCACGCCCGAGGATTTGAAGACGATCGAGGCGAGAATGAAAAAACTCGCCAAGAAGAAATACGCCATCGAGCGCGAGGACGTCTCCCGCGACGACGCTCTGGCCCTGTTCGAGAAGAGGGGCGAGAGCTACAAGATAGAGATGATCCACGACCTGCCCGAGGACGAGGCGCTTTCGATCTACCGCCAGGGCGATTTCGTGGACCTCTGCCGGGGGCCGCACGTGCCCGGCACGGGCTGGCTGCGCAACTTCAAGCTCCTGAGCGTGGCGGGCGCCTACTGGCGCGGGGACGAGAAGAACAAGATGCTCCAGCGCATCTACGGCACCGCCTTCGCGACGAAAGAAGACCTGGCCGATCATCTGCAAAAGCTCGAGGACGCCAGGAAGAGAGACCACCGCGTCCTCGGCAAGCAACTCGGCATCTTCCTGGTCGATGAGGACGCGGGCGGCGGCCTCATCTACTGGCAGCCCAGGGGTACGACGCTCAAAAAGGTGATCGAGCGCTTCTGGGAGGATGAACACGTCAAGCGCGGCTACCAGCTCGTCTCCATCCCCCACATCACGCGCGACGTGCTCTTCAAGACCTCGGGCCACTATGATTTCTACCGGGAAAACATGTATGTCCTGAACATCGACGAGGATGAATACGTCCTGAAGCCCATGAACTGCCCGGGCCACATCCTGATCTACCAGCAGAAGATCCACAGCTACCGCGACCTGCCCTACCGCCTGGCGGAGTTGGGCACGGTCTACCGC
>WTGD01000311.1 GCA_011523725.1 Nitrospinota bacterium | reverse complement strand
AATGAGGGGGGGGGTGCAAACCCGCGTCATCCCCAGGGAAACCCCCGTCAGCCAGGGGAAGTTGAACCGGATATCCAACCGGCTGAACGGGGAGTTCAGCGGCCTCCCCCTGAGAGAGGGGCGCGAGAAGCTCGTCAAGAAATTGACCACGCGCGGGACAGCCTCGACACCCTCTACCGGCAGGCTCTGGAACTCAGCAAAGAGGCGCTCTCGGAGAGCGAAGACGCGCAGGAATCCGTCTTCGTAGAAGGGGCCTCGCGCGTATTCTCGCAGCCCGATTTCGCCACCAACGCCGATAAGCTCCAGTCCCTCTACCGCACGTTCGAGGAGCGGGAGAAGCTCGTACGCCTGCTGGACAAGTGCCTCGAATCCTCGGACATCACCATCCTCATCGGTTCTGAGAACGATTTCGAGGAGATGAAGGACTGCAGCGTCGTCGCCCAGCGCTATTACATGGACGACCGCCCGCTGGGCAGCATCGGCATCATCGGCCCCAAGCGCATGCGCTACGATCGCGCCGTCTCGCTCGTGGAATGGACGGCGGACTCGGTGTCGAAATTCCTCTCCTCGGGAAAGCGATAAACAAAACCGCGCTTTCACTCCCAGGTTCCCCGGCGGAGGTCATGACCCTTGAACGTCGCCGACGCCCTCAAGATTCTGGGACTGGACAAAAACCCCTCGGCGTCCCAGCTCAAAAGCGCCTACAAGAAACTGGCCCTGGAATTCCACCCGGACAGAAACCCCGGCGACCCCGAAGCGGAGAAGCGCTTCAAGCAGGTCGTCATCGCCCACGAAACCCTCCAGAACCCGAAACGCTCCGCCGTCCGCGCAACCCCTCGCGGGCGGAGCTCGGCGCGCCGAAAAGGCGAATACGAAGAATTGTGGGAGGACATCTTCTCCCATATCTTCAAGAACGCGCGGGAGCCTGCCGATGAGAAGAAAAGCACTTCAAGGGATTTGCACGCCCAGGTCGAGGTGACGCTCGAGGAATTGACGCGAGACTCGGAAAAAGATGTCGCCGTCTCGCGCCGCGTTCGCTGCGCCTCATGCGGGGGGCGCGGCGCTGAGGCGGGCGCGCGGAGGAGCGCCTGCCCCGCTTGCAAGGGCGCGGGCGAGGTTCGCTACAGGCAGGGCCTCGCGGAGTTGTGGGTTCCCTGCTCGGCTTGTGACGGGAGCGGTGAACACACAGGTCTTGCGTGCCGGGTCTGCGGGGGAGAGGGCATCACGAGAAAACGAGAGAACCTGAGAGTGGCGATTCCCGCCGCGACCAGAGAGGGCGCGCAAATCAGGATCAAGGGCATGGGCCATGAGGATGCGGGCGAGGCGGGAGACCTCATCGTCACGGTGCGCGCGAAGGCCCATCCCGTATTCCGAAGGGAGGGCAACGACGTCGTGCTCGATCTGCCGGTGAGCTTTTCCCAGGCCGCCTTAGGCCATGAAGCCCTCGTTCCGACGCTCAAGGGCGCGCAAAAAATCAAGATTCCCGCGGGAACCCAGTCGGGCCGGGAATTCCGCCTGAAAGGAGAGGGGCTGTCGCCGGCGGGCGGGCGGAACACGGGCGATCTGCGGGTCCGCGTGATCGTGGAGACGCCCACCAAGCTGGGCGAGCGCCAGCGCGAAATTCTCGACGAGTTGCAGCGAATCTCCTCGCCGTCGAACCATCCGAGAACCCGGACGTTTCTGGAAAAAATGAAATCCCTTCTCGAATGATGCGGCCCGGGCCGCCTTGTTGCGCCCGGTATTTCCTGCTACATAACTCATCCTGAAAGCAATACCATCCGACATATCCACCAACACCAGATACGGGAGCAACCTACATTGTCGAATCAAGCACGCATCGATGAGTTCATCGAAAAAACGCAGGAACTGAACGGCCGGCCCGTGCGCGAGCGCGAGGCGTGGAACAACGAGGCGAGCGCGGACGCCATCCGCCACTTCGCATACGGCATCGACGACGACAACCCGCTCTGGCTGGACGCCGAATACGCATCCGCCACATCCCACGGGAACATCATGGCGCCACCCGCGTTCCTGGTGTCGGTCCTCTACCCGATCCTCCACGGCGCGCCCATGGAGGTTCCGCTGTCTTCCTTGATCGGGGGCGTGGAATTCGAGTGGGAAAAACCCATCCCGCAGGGCGAGAAGCTGCGCGCGGAGTCGGTCCAGAAGGATTCTTTCGTCAAGACGAACAAGGCGGGCCGGAAACTCATCTTCATCATTTCGGAGTGCACCTACTGGAACGAGGCGGACGAGGTCGTGGCCAGGGGCATCGGCACGATGATCCGCACCCTCCAGGAGGGGAACACGCTCCTCTACGAGCGGCCCGTCAAGAAGTACGATGAGACGGAATTCGCGGAAATCGAAAACGCCTACCAGGCGGAAGAAAGGCGCGGCGGCGAGAAGCGCCGCTTCGCGGACGTATCCGTGGGCGATGAACTGCCGGCCATGCTGCGCGGACCCCTCACCATCGGCGACATGGTGGCCTGGAACGCGGGCAACGGGCCATCTTATAAGGCGGGCAGGCGCGGCTATCTGGACCTCAAAAAAGCGCCGCACAACGCCGTCCTGATCCCCCAGATCGGCATCCAGGTGAAAAATTCCCAGCAGCACGAGGACTTCAACCTCGCCTCGGGGCGCGGAATGCCCGGACCGTTCGACAACGGCGTCATGCGCTTCGCCTGGGTGAGCCCCTTCATCACGAACTGGATGGGGGACGACGCGTTCCTGAAGAACCTCTACGTCCAGGTGCGCCGCCCCATGATCTACGGCGACACCATCTGGCATAAGGGCGAGGTCGTCGAGAAGAACGAGGCCGAGCGCACCGTGAAGGTGGAGATCACCGGAACGAACCAGGAGGGCGAGCTGGCGACGGCAGGCTCGGCCGTAGTCCGCCTGCCGGAGTAAATCGCGAGAGCCTGTGACGAAAAAATGGCTCGAACTCATCATCGAGGTTCGTGAGGAACTGGCCGAGGACGCCGCCGCCCGGATACTGGAGGTGGGTGCTTCCGCCGTGGAGGAGCGGGAAAGCGCTGCGGGCGCATCGCTACTCATCACGCACATCGCATTGGAAGACGGCGCGACCCGGAAACTCCGCCGGGTAGAGGCGCTCCTCGCCACCATGGGCGTCAAAAAAAGCGCCATCACCCTGAAAAACATCGAGGATCAGGACTGGGTCGCCCGGTCGCGCGGTCATTTCAAGGGCGAAGCCTACGGCGAGAGGCTCTGGGTGCGGCCGCCCTGGGATGAGAGCGAAACGCCACCGGGGCGCATCGAGTTGGTGCTGGAGCCCGGCCTCGCCTTCGGCACGGGCAGACACCCCTCCACCCGTCTGGCCCTCCTCGCAATCGAACGCAGGTGCGCCCTGAACCCTCCCGAGCGCATGGTGGACTTAGGGTGCGGTTCGGGCATCCTGGGCGTCGCCGCCCTGCTCTACGGCGCAAGGCGCGTAACGGCGTTCGACCTGGACCCTGCGGCCACCCAGGAGACCACCGCCCTGGCGGAGCGAAACGGAGTGGGTGAGCGCATGACGACGCTGGGCACGACGCTCACGCAGGCTGCGCTTGGAGAACCGTGGGGCCGGGTCGACTTCATCGCGGCGAACATTTTCCTGGACGCTCTCAGGGAACTCGCGCCGCAAATTCACGGGGCGCTCGCTCCCGGCGGCCGGGCCGTTCTCTCAGGAATCGGCTACGAAGGGGCGGATACCCTCGCCCGCATATACGAAGAAGCCGGTTTCAGGGTCGAGGGGACGAACCGCATCGAGGAATGGGCGAGCGTGGAGGTGGTGAAGCCATGACGCGTGATGGCCTCAGGCTTTTCTACATTCCGCCAGAGGCGGTTCAGGGCGGGCAAGTCGTCCTGGGAGCAGAGGAATCCGCGCACATCCACCGCGTCTTAAAAATCCAGGCGGGGACGATCTGCCGTCTGGCGACCCCCGAGGGCCAGGAATACAAGGTGGAGTTGACGGCGATATCCGCCAATGAAAGCACCGCCCGAATCATCGAGCACCTGCCGAGGAGGCCGTCCCCTCCCCTGTCGGTCGCCCTGGGCCTTCCCCTCCTCAAGGGGGAGCGGTTCGAGTGGGTTCTCCAGAAAGGCTGCGAACTGGGCGCCGACGCCTTCCATCCTTTGGCGCTCGAACGCTGCGAGGTCAGGATTCAGGAGCGAAGAAGAGCGGAGCGACACAAGCGCTGGCGGCGCATCGTCCTGGAAGCCGCCAAGCAGTGCGACCGCGTGCCTCCGCCCTTTACTCATCCATTAGGCGGACTGGACGATTTTCTCGCCGCAACGGAGGATTCCGACCTCAAAATCGTAGGCTACTTGGGAGAAGGTGCGATTTCACTCCATGAAGCGCTATCAGGCATGAGCGGCGCAGACGCCCCGCTTCGCGTCGCCATCCTGACTGGTCCCGAGGGCGACCTTACGAGCGAGGAGGCGGGGCGGGCGATGGACGCCGGCTTCCTGCCGGTATCCCTGGGCCCCAGAATCCTGCGCGCGGACACCGCGCCCGTCTCGCTCCTCACCATCGTGCAACACGCGCTAGGCGACATGGGCTGATATTCTCCCAATCGTTTGACACCTTTTTCGCACCGCCTTAGGTTGTGGGCATCATCATTATCCAAGGGAACATCCGATGAAGGTCATCATTGTCGGCGGGGGCGGGCGCGAGCACGCCCTGGCCTGGAAGCTCAGCCAAAGCCCGGACGTGGCGGAAGTCGTCTGCGCGCCCGGAAACGCGGGCACGGCCCGTGTCGGGCGGAATGTTTCCGTCGGCGCAGAAGACATCGCGGGCCTCCTCGCTCTGGCGAAAGAAGAATCTCCGGGGCTGGTGGTCATCGGCCCCGAAGCCCCGCTTGCATTAGGGCTGGTCGATAAACTCGAAGCGCTCGGAATCCCGGCGTTCGGCCCTGGCGCCCAAGCCGCCCGCATCGAGGCGAGCAAGGCGTTCTCCAAGGCCCTGATGGACGAGGCGGGAATCCCCACCGCCGCTTACGGCGTTTTCGAGGACGCCCAAGCGGCCAGGGATTTCGTATCCGAGCGCGGCGGCGCATGGGCGGTGAAGGCGGACGGCCTGGCCGCGGGCAAGGGCGTGCTCCTCTGCGCAGACGCCTCAAGCGCGCACGACGCCATATCTCAAATCATGGAGCAAAGAACGTTCGGCGAGGCGGGCGCCACTTGCGTGGTCGAGGAGTTCCTGGAGGGCGAGGAGGCGAGTTTTCTCGCGTTCGCAGACGGAGAAACCGCGCTCCCGATGGCGTCGGCCCAGGATCACAAGGCCATCGGCGAGGGAGACACCGGCCCCAACACGGGCGGCATGGGCGCGTATTCGCCCGCGCCCGTGCTCTCGGGCGCGTTAGAGGAACGCGCGCTCGAAACCGTCATCAAGCCCGCCATCCGCGCCATGGCGAGGCGCGGCACCCCCTACCGGGGGATTCTCTACGCCGGTCTCATGGTGCAGGGCGATGAACTCAAAGTCCTGGAGTTCAACTGCCGCTTCGGCGACCCCGAATGCCAGCCGCTGCTCACCCGCATGGAGGGGGACTTGCTGCCCGTCCTCATGGCGTGCGTGGAAGGCAACCTGCACGAGACGGCCATCCGCTATACGCAAGACGCCGCGGTCTGCGTCGTCATGGCGGCGGGCGGCTACCCGGAGGATTACCGGAAGGGCGACGCGATTCACGGAATCGAAGACGCCGACGCCCTGCCCGGCGTTCACGTCTTTCATGCGGGAACGGCCCTGAACGACGCAGGAGAAGTTATGACCGCCGGCGGCCGCGTGCTGGGCGTCACCGCGCGCGGGATCGACATTCGCGCCGCCATCGCGCGCGCCTATGAGGCGTGCGACCTGATCTACTGGGAAGACGCCTATTTCCGAAAAGACATCGGCGCCAAGGCCCTGAGACGCCTCGGCTGATTTCATGGTGTCCAGCCTCGAATGAAAGCTCTCATCATCCTGATCGACGGCGGCGACCCCGCCTATTTCGAGGCCTCCTCCACGCCGAATCTTGACGCAATCGCGAGTGAGGGCGCGCGTTTCACCGTGTCGTGCCAGATGCCCTCCGTTACCAACGTGAACAACGTCTCGATGGTCTGCGGCGCACCCCCCGCCGCGCACGGGATTACGGCGAACTATTTCCTGAACTCGAATACGGGCGAGGAGGTCTACATGGAATCGGGGGATTTCGTCCTCGCCCCCACCCTCATGGAGACAGGCAGCGCGGCGGGACGGAAGACCGCCGTCCTGGCCTCCAAGCAAAAACTCTGCGACATGATCGGCAAGGGGGCGGGTACGGTCGTCACCGCCGAAGACCCGCCGGAGTGGCTCACCCGAATCGCAGGGCCCAAAGAGGAGATATACAGCGGGGCCGTGAACCTCTGGCTCCTGCGGGCGGCGCGCGCAGTGCTGGAAGAGGAAAAGCCGGACCTCCTCTACGTCACCACCACGGACTACCTGCAGCACAAATACGGCCCCGAGCACGCAGAAGCGCAGGAGCACCATACCGCGCTCGACGTGGAAGTCGGAAACCTCGTCGATAGCTGGTTGAGCGCCCATCGAGACGGGACGATCTTCGTCACCGCAGACCACGGAATGCTTGACAAGACGCGGGCGCTGGACCCGGGCGTCATTCTGAGAAACCGTGACGTCTCTGCGGAAGCCGTTCCCATCATCAAGGACCGCTACGTCGTCCACCACGGGAACCAGGGCGGCGCGGCCTATGTCCATCTGGAAAACGAGGAGACTCTCGCCGAGGCCGTCGCCATCCTGAAAGCGCACCCCGGCATCGAGGACGCGCTGACGCGCGAAGAGGCGGCCGCGCGCTTCGAGCTGATGCCCGAGCGGGTGGGCGACATCATGGTGCTGGCGGATTCTGTGACCGTGTTCGGCGTGATGGAAGAGGCCGAGCGCGAGGTTCGCTTGAGAAGCCACGGCTCACTGCATGAGAGCGTCGTGCCGCTGTGGGCTCTGAACGCGCCTGGTTTTAAGCCTGCCGATGCGCCGCGTCATTTCGAGTGCGTGCGCTACATCATGGAAAGACTTTCATAGTGGATAGTCAGTAGACACTCAAATCGGACGCCCCCTCAAGGATTGCGCTTCACCCAGGGGAATTTCTCGTCGACGCCCGGCCAGATCTCGCGGATGGAGAAAAAACATATCGCTATCCAGATGGCGAGGCCGACGTCGAAACCCTCCAGCACCCGCACCATCCAGATGAAATCGAAGGCGCCCAGCACCAGCACCGAAAGATAACTGCACCACGCGAACCCCCGCAGGGTCGCCAGGCCGAAGATGCACAACGCCGCCCCCGCACCCAGCGTCGCCCAGCCGTAGCCCACCCTGCCCGGCTGGTTCATGTACATGGCGGACGCCGTGAAAATGAGGAGCAACGCGCCGACCAGCAGCGTCGTCCGGGCCGCGCGCTGCGCGTCGAATGTTCTCTCTTCAATGACGGGGGGTTCGTTCATCATCTCTCGCCTTTCTTTCGGACGCCGCCCTGTGAGGGTACGCCATCCGCTCCTCGTTGCCTAGGCACTCTCCCGTGTGGTCTAATCGCGTGGATGAAATCCCATTCCATTTTCTGAGGAGGACGCGCCTTGAAGGCGATGGTGCTGAGAGAACCGGGAAAACCCTTTGTCGAGGAAGAATATCCGGACCCCGTGCCCAGACCAGGGGAGGCGGTCGCGAAGGTAATGGCGTGCGGCGCGGGGCTGACCATCCACCACGCCCGCATGGGCCGGGTGCCCGGGGTGAACTATCCGCTCATCATCGGGCACGAGATCACCGCCATCATCACCGCCCTGGGCGAAGGCGTGGAGGGCCTCCAGGAGGGCGACGCGGTGACCGCCCATTTCTACGTCACCTGCGGGAGATGCAAGTGGTGCCTCATCAACCGCGAGACGCTGTGCGAGAACTTCACGGGCTACATCGGCCGCCAGGTGCAGGGCGCCTATGCGGAATACATCAAGCTGCCCGCGCGGAATTTCATCAAAATCCCCGCCGGGCTGGACTATGAGAACAACGCGGCGGAAGTCTCCGTCATCTGCGACGCGATAGCCACCCCGTATAAAGTAACGAGGCGCGCGCGTATCGCACCGCTCGAGAACGTGGCCGTCATCGGCGCGGGCGGCGGCGTGGGAATCCACATGGTGATGATGGCGAAGTGGGCGCACGCCCGGGTCATCGCCGTGGACGTGGCGGCGAACAAGCTCGGCAAGTGCCGCGACGTGGGCGCGGACGAGGCCGTCGACGCATCACAAGTCGATATCGCCGGCGCGCTCATGGACCTGACGGACGGGGAGGGCGTGGACGTGGTGGTCGACTTCGTCTCCTCCGCCTCCACGATGGAAGCGGGCGTTCAGTCCCTGGGCATCGGCGGGCGCCTCGTGACGCTGGGCGGCACGGGGCAGCCGTTCCAGGCCGCGGCGCGTAATATGGTGACCAAAGAACTCGAGCTCCTGGGCAGCCGATACTGTTCGAAACAGGAGATCAAGGAATCGCTCGACTTGGTAGCGCGGGGCGACGTCTGGCCCGTGGTGACGGAGACTTACTCGTTCAACGTCGATGAGGTGGAAAAGGTACACGAGCGGCTGGAAATAGCGGCCGTCACGGGCCGGGCCGTCATCGTGATGGACCAGGCTTGAGGCGTTAGCTGAAAACCCCTGATTTCGTGAATCGGCGAATGGAACCAACCGGGGTGGGTGGTCCGTAGGGACAGGTCGCGACCTGTCCCTACACGAGGTGGTGCAGTTTTGTTCGTCATTCCGGGCTAGAAGGGGCTTTTCAACAATACCCTTGGACGTCAGTAGATTAGTTGACGATCTTCCATTGCCCGTCGGGCTGTCTGCAGGCGGTGCCGTAGGCGCTTTGCTTCTCGCCATTGATGACGACCGTCTGCTGGAACTCCCGGCAATACTGGTCGAGTTCGTTCTTGAAAGCCGGTCTGGGAACCACGACGCCGCAGACCCGCCTGTCGGGATTGTCCCAAACGGTGCGCGTGCCGGAACGCTGGTTTTCGAGCGCGTACTGCGTGGCGCTGGCGAGTTTGAGTTGCTCGGCCTCGTCCAGGTCGCGCCCGATCTGCCCGCCGACGACGCTGCCGAGCAATACGCCCGCGAAGGTGGCGAGCGCCTGCCCGCTCCCCTTGCCGACCTGATGGCCGATGACGCCGCCGCCGATCGCGCCGATCACCGAGCCGAGAACCTCGTTGTCGTTGTTCGTGTAATAGACCGCGCAATCATCGTCGGAGCGATGATAGACGTAACGCTCGCGCGGGTAGGACCGATAGATGACGCGCGGGCCGGTCCAGACCGGATAGCCGTACCAGACGGGCGCGACGACGCTCGGGCCGTACCAGTAGTGATGGCGAACGATAGTGCGGGGACGACGGTGACGGCGATGCCATTTGCGATGCTGGCGCGCCTTGTAGTGCCGATGCGATTTGTATTTATGATGCCGCTTGATTCCGTGGCGTCTTCCGCGACGATCATCCGCCGACACCGTATTGACCAGAAAAACGACCGCCAAAATACCCAACGCGATGGAGAGTCCTAAACGCTTCATCTGCTCATCCCCCTCTGGCTTCTCCCATCCGGCCGGAAAAGACGTAACCGACGACTCGCTTATTATACAATTCGACGCCGCCGGGTTCCATCTCATGTAAGACATTGATATTTATAAGGTTGTCGAAGTTGATACCGGAGCGGCCCCCACTATTCCCCTGCCAGCCCGCTACGGGCCGACTTCTATCCAGATTCGGCAATGATCGCTCGAACCCCACTCATCGACGCCGTTCAAGGCGCGGACGTTCACGTTCTCGTGGAATCCCCGAGAAGCGAAGACGTAATCGAGCTGATTCTGGGCGGTCATCGGAGATTGCCTCGTCGTGTGGTAGGTCGGAACATTCTTCGTGTCTTCAGGCAACCCTTGCGGCGTGGGCTTCGCCCGCCTGCCGTCCGGGTGCTGCGGCCCGATGAACTCCAGACCCAGCGCGTCCATGCGCTCGAAGATCGTGCGGTCTCGCGCCGGTAGCGCCAGCCGATTGTCGTCCGTCGCGCCGTAGATCGTGTTGAGATCGCCGGCCGCCAGAATACGGTGCGTCGAAGGATCAATAGCGCCGATGAAAGCGGATAAATCCGAGATGATCCGGTGGGCTGAGGCGTCCTGGTAGCCTACCCCCCATTTCGACTTAGTGGTGACATGGGGCTTGAGCCAACGCGCATACATCGACACCGCGATAAACGGCTCTCCTTCCGCCGGAATCACCCTGGCGGAGGCGATGGTGCCGATGCCGCTGACCGGGATTTCATCATGCTTCGCTACGCTGATTGGGAAAATACGCCTGAACCATTCGACCTCGACGCGTTCTGAGAGCTTCACGATCATCGCTCCTCTGTCGTAGAGTCCCTCCTCCCATGGTTCCCAGTAGTCTTGAGGCCCGGCTTCGACCGGACGGGTTAGATCAGAAGGCGGCGCATCCGCCTCTTGCAGCAAGGCGACGTCCACGTCCATCTCCAGCAGTTCCGTCCAGGGCTTTTCTCTCTTGGCAATGTTCCAGCACAAGATGCGCGTCATGGCGATGTATATGCTCCGGTTTTTCTCAGACGGTTTTTAATCGGGCAGGTCGGACGCGGGTACCTAATCGGTCAATTCATGCAGGTCAGTATAGATGCAGCCATTCTCGAATCAAAGGCCTCACAACACGCGGTCGTCGAAAACTCCGTTTCGGGAGCGGGAGCTTTTTCTTCTCCCGAGGACAATTAAACCGATCGTTCAAAATCGTACTTGACGCCCCATGAGGTCTTATGAGACTTTGGTACTCCGTCAATGGGGAAAGCGGAACGGCTGCGGACTCCGATGACGGAAAAGGCCGGGCGATGCAAAAAGATAGCCCAAAACGGCACTGCGGCGGGGTGGGAAAGACACATGACACCGTATGAGACCTACAGCCTCATTGGGCAATATATTGGCCTCGGGTTGATATTCTACGGTATATGGCAGATGCAACGCGGCACGGAATACAGGGAGCGCGAGAGCGTCCGCCGCCATCAAGAGAATATGGAAGAGATCAGGAATAGCAGAGAAGAGAACATGTCTGCGCTCAAGGCACTCATCGAAGGGCAAAAGGTGCTCATCAAGCGAACCGGAGGCTGAAGCCGGACCCCGCCGGTTTATTCTCCAACCTTTGTGATGCCCCTGTTTTCAGAATAAGACACTACCGAACCCCCACAAACTTTGAAGATTCCCGCCCCCGCCTGTAGAATCGCCCTCCTGCGGAGTCACTTAATCATTCAGGAGGATTCGGGTTTCATGAGCAAAGGCGTCGCGTTCGAAAAATGGGAAGTCGGGAATAAATTCACCACCCGGGGCAGGACCATCACCGAGACCGACGTGGTGAACTACGTCAACCTCGTGGGCTATACGGAAAGCCTGTTCCTCGACATGGAGTTCTTGCGGGGAAAAGGCCACGAGAGGCGCATGGCCCCGGCCCTTTTCACCTGCGGAATCGCGGATACCCTGATCGTCCAGACGGGCGTCCTGCACGATTATGCGATCGCGCTCCTGGGCGTGGACGGCCTCGTCGCGCGCGCGCCGGTCTACGTGGGCGATACGCTCACGGTGGAAGTCGAGACGACCGGCGTCCGCGCATCCAAAAGCAGGCCCGACCGCGGCGTCGTCTCCACGCACCAGCGGGTGCTCAACCAGAACGGCGAGGTGGTGCTCGAATACGACGTGAAGCGCATGCTGCTCAGAAGCGACGCGTGAGGCGGATGCGCTACAGACCGAAGAACTCCCTCGCCGTGCCGCTCCAGATTCGCTCCACATCTTCCGCTGAAATATCGAGCGCGTCCATCATGTCTATGTGGCGCTTCAAGGGCACCCAGGGAGCGTCGCTCGCGAACATCATGCGCGACGCGCCCATCTCCTGTAAGGAGAACTCGAGCGCCGTCTGCGAGTGCACCACCGTGTCCGTGTGGAAGCGCGCGAAGTATTCGCTCGGGTCGCGCGTGATGAGGTCCTGATCCTCGCGGTAGCGCGAACTCAGGTTGTCCACCCGCCCGATGAACAGCGGCAGCGAGGCGCCCCCGTGCGGCAGGAGCACCTTGAGATTCGGATGCCGCTCCAGCACCCCGCCCAGGATGAGCCTGAGCGCCGCCAGGCACTCGTCGAACATGAAGCCGATCATCGGCCCCAGCCAGTGATCCTCATAATGCGGCCCTGAGGGCGAAGGCCCCGGGTGCAGCACGAGAGGCACCCCGCGCTCGGGCAGAAGCCCCCAGAGAGGACCTTGGGCCGCGTCGTCGATGTAGCGTTCGCCGCCGATGTAGGCGAACACCTGAAGGCCCACGAAATCGAGTTCGTCCACGCAGCGCTCCAGTTCGCGGCAGGTCGCGTCCATACCGCCGAAGCCGAGCGACGCCACGCCCCGGAAGCGCCCCGGATGCCGCGCCGCCGCCTCGGCCAGGCCGTCGTTCCCGATTCTCGCGAGTTCGTCCCCGTCCCGGGGGTTTTTGGCGATGTCGGGGCCTGGGATGTGGATGCTGATTAGGGCATTCTCGACTTCCTGCTCATCCATATCCGCG
>WTGD01000308.1 GCA_011523725.1 Nitrospinota bacterium | reverse complement strand
CGGTGAAAAGTCAAAATGGATTCCGGCTTTCGCCGGAATGACGGTGGTTTTCCTCTATCGAGGAGCTTTTTCATCAGCCCTCCTAGGGCGCGAAGACGGCTGGCGCGGGAGGTGGAATTCGAGCGGGGAGCCGAAGACCACTCCGCTTGACGTCGAATCGCCTTTTCCATTTCTTTCCTCCTCTCATCGCCGGACACGCCGGTTTTCCCGCGCGGGTCGATCCCGACCGATGAGGAAGGGATTGTGCCCATCCTGGCGAAAACCCGCCAACGCCAAATGCGGGGAAATGCGGAGCAACGCACCCCCTCCTCCCCGATCTTCCAAACGCATTTCTCCCGGAAGGCGGGGGTGGTCCGGCGGCGTTGGTCATCTCCACATTCACGATGAAACCTCATTTTCCCGTGAATAAACCCCGTGAAACGCCATTCATTCACGTTGAATCGAACAAAATACGTGAATGAATTTGGAGGCTTCAGGTTCGCATCGGGCCGCCCGGAGAGTTTTCCTTGACACTTATAGCGCCCCTCGCTAGGTTGATTGAGGATTCAAGACAGTCTCGCACCAACGCCGCCGGTCCGGAAAGGGGGGACTATGGCCATCGCATCGGACGTCGAAATCGCACAAGCCGCGAAACTCAAGCCCATCGCCGAGGTTGCGGAAGAACTGGGGCTCGCGCCGGATGAGATAGAGCCCTACGGCGCGCACAAGGCCAAGGTAAGCCTCGAAGCGCTCGCGCGGCGGGCGGATGCCCCCGACGGAAAACTCATCCTCGTCACCGCCATGACGCCCACCCCGCTGGGTGAGGGCAAGACGCTCACCACGGTGGGCCTCGGCCAGGCGCTGGCAAGGCTGGGCAAGAAAAGCGTCATCTGCGTGCGCGAACCCTCACTCGGCCCCGTGTTCGGCATCAAGGGGGGCGCCGCGGGCGGCGGCATGTCCCAGGTGCTGCCGATGGAGGACATCAACCTCCACTTCACGGGCGACATCCACGCGGTCACCTCCGCCCACAACCTGCTCTCGACCCTGCTCGACGCGCACGTATTCCACGGAAACGAGCTTGCGCTGGACGTGAACCGCGTCACCTGGAAGCGCGTGCTGGATATGAACGACCGCGCGCTGCGCCACGTTCTCGTCGGCCTGGGCGGCAGGACGCACGGCGTGCCGAGGGAGGAGGGCTTCATGATCACGGCGGCGTCCGAGGTCATGGCCGTGCTGTGCCTCGCGAGCGACCCGGGGGACATGAAGGAGCGCATCGCGCGCATTGTGGTCGGCTACACCAGAAAGGGCGCGCCCATCACAGCGGGCGATCTGAACGCCGCGGGCGCCATGGCCCTGCTCCTGAAAGACGCCATCAAGCCCAACCTGGTGCAGACGCTCGAGGGCTCGCCCGCCTTCGTGCACGGCGGGCCTTTCGGCAACATCGCGCACGGCACGAACTCGCTCATCGCGGACAAGCTGGCGTTAAAACTCGGCGACGTGATGGTGGTGGAGGCGGGCTTCGGTTCGGACCTGGGAGCTGAGAAATTCTTCGACATCACCGCGCGCACGGGGGGCCTGAGCGTGGACGCCGTGGTGCTCGTCGCCACCGTCCGCGCGTTAAAGCTCCACGGAGGCGTTCCCTTCGACAAGGACGCGCTTGCGGAGGAGAACGTGGATGCACTTACGGCGGGCTTTGCGAACCTCAAGGTCCACATCGAGAACATCCAGGGTTTCGGCGCGCCCGTGGTGGTGGCCGTTAACCGCTTCGCCTCGGATACGGACGCCGAAATCGCGCGCGTGAAGGAGCTTTGCACCGATGCGGGGGCGCCGTGCCACGCGCATGAGCTTCACGCCAGAGGCGGCGAGGGGGGCGCCGAACTCGCCGAGACGGCTTTTGATCTGGCCAGCGCGAACGATGCGCCCTACACGCCGCTTTATCCCCTCGATATGCCGCTTGCGGAGAAGATAGAGGCCATCGCGACGCGCATCTACCGCGCGGGCGCGGTGCGCTTTGAACCCGCTGCGGCGCGCAGCCTGCGCTCCCTGACGCGGCTGGGCTACGGCGAGCTTCCGGTCTGCATCGCGAAGACGCAGGCCTCTCTCTCGGACGACCCCAAGAAGCCGGGCGCGCCCGAGGGCTTCATCCTGAACGTGCGCGAGGCCTACGTCTCGGCAGGGGCGGGGTTCGTCGTCGCCATCGCCGGGAACATCATGCAGATGCCCGGCCTCGCCAAAACCCCCGCCTCGGCGGGCATGGACGTCACGGCTGAGGGGAAGATCACGGGGCTGTTTTAGGGGGAGGGG
>WTGD01000397.1 GCA_011523725.1 Nitrospinota bacterium | reverse complement strand
TGTCGCTCCTGTTGTAGGGGCCGCATATATGCGGCCCCTACAACAGGAGCGACAATAACGCAGGAATGACGGCTGTGGTGAATTCCGAGCGAGGTGGACTTTTTCAACAACCCCTGCGGGTCATTTGCGAAGTGGAGGAGGATGGCGGATACCCGCCCTTTGCCTGAAGCTCAGGACGCCTTGAGCACGCAGTAGGAGTGCAGCCCCGTCCACTCGGCGAGAGCGGGAGCGGATTCGGGCGCATGGCGCATGCAGACGTCCAGCATGGCGCCCGATTCGATGATTCTGAGCTCGTTTCTCTCCTCGAAGACGGAGAGGTCGTCGAAGCCCGTCACCCACTTCGCACCGAAGTTTCTTTCGAAATAATCCGTGGCCGCCGTCATCGTCTCGTTCCCGGAGGTGCGGTTGATGATTTTTGCCGAGAAATAATCGAAGGCGACGATGAGGCTTGGGGTTCGCGCTCGCAGTCTGTCCAGGAAATCGTGGATCAGTTCGGCCGGCAGGTACATGGTGTTCCCCTCCCAGATGAACAGGGTGGGGGCATCCAGGTCGAAACTTATTTTGGCGAGTTCTCCCGGAAGATCGAGTTCGAGGTAATTGCCGGGGATCGCGGGGCAGGGCGTGACGCCGCGGGCTTCGAGAATCTTATGCTTGAACGCGAGCACTCCGGGCTGGTCGACGTCGCAGAAGCGGACGCCGGGGGTGCGAAAAATTTGAGCGCGCATGTCGAAACCCGCGCCCAGCGTGACGACCTGCTTCACGCCGTCTGCCATCGCGCGCTCCAGGGTCTCGTTCATGACGCACACCCGGTAGCGCGCCGTCTCCCTGATCGCAGGATATGTGTGGATGAGCCTTCGGAACTCCTGCGTCGCCTCCTCGTCGATGAACCATCCCGCGTAGGGATCCTCGAACAGGGGGCGCGCCTCGTCTTGTTCCATCTGCCGGACGCATGAGGGGAAAAAGGCCGTGGAGCCGACCTCGTTGATGTCCACCGAAATCAGGACGCCTTGAGCACGCAGTAGGAGTAGAGTTTCAACAGTTCACCCGCCGCGTCCATGAACTCTTTGATTTCCGCCACGGATTCGGGCGCGCGGCGCTCGCCGAACTCCATCAGGCTTTCGAATTCGACCACTTCGAGGCCGTGTTTTTCCTGGAACACGGCGAGGTCGTCGAAGCCGGTCAGCCATTTCACCCCGAAGTTGTTCTCGAACATATCCGTGATTTCGGTGATTCTCTCATCACCCGACGTGCGGTTGATGATCTTCTCGGAGTAATAGTCGAAGGCGATGGTCATGTCGGGAACCTGCGCGCGCAGTCGCCCCAGAAAATCATGGATCAGGTCGAGCGGCAGGTACATGGTGTTGCCTTCCCATATGAACAGGATGGGCTTCTCCAAATCGAAACCCGCTTTGCCGAGTTCTTCGGGCAGGTCGACTTCCAGGTAGTTGCACCTGATTCCGGGGCAGGGCGTGACGCCGCCCGCTTCGAGCACCTTGTTCTTGAACTCGAGCACGGCGGGCTGGTCGACGTCGCAGAACCGGACGCCTTGGGTTTCAAAAATGTGAGCGCGCATGTCGAAGCCGGCGCCGAGCGAGACGATCTGCTTCACGCCGTCCTCGATGCCGCGCCCGACGATCTCGCTCATCACGCAGACCCGGTAGCGAACCAGCTCCACCGAGGGCGGGAAAACGCGTATCAGCTCCTGGACCTTCTCCTCGATCTCCTCGTTGACGAACAAGGCCGCGTAGGGGTCGTCGAAGAGCTTGTGTTCCCGGTCTTTCTCCATCGCCCGCATGCAGGAGATGACGAACGCGGTTGCGCCGATTTCGTTGATGATGTCCATGGGATTCAGGCCGCCTGGAGCACGCAGTAGGAGTAGAGTTTCAACAGCTCGGCCGCCGCGTCCATGAACTCGTGGATTTGCGACGCGGACTGCGGCGCGCGGCGCTCGCCGACTTCCATGAGGCTTTCGGATTTCACCACTTCGAGGCCGTGTTTTTCCGTGAGGACGGAGAGGTCGTCGAAGCCCGTCACCCATTTCACCCCGAAGTTGCTTTCGAAAAGGTCCGTGAATTCAGTGATTCTCTCATCGCCGGTCGTGCGGTTGATGACTTTTTCGGAGAGATAATCGAAAGCGATGGTCATGTTGGGAACCTGCGCGCGCATCCGGTCGAGGAAATCGTGGATCAGCCCGACCGGCAGGTACATGGTGTTGCCTTCCCATATGAACAGGATGGGGGCTTCCAGGTCGAAGCCCGCCTCGGCGAGTTCCCGGGGCAGGTCGACTTCGAGGTAGTTGCACTCGATTCCGGCGCAGGGTGTGACGTCTCTGGCTTCGAGAATCTTGTTCTTGAACTGCAGCACCGCCGGCTGGTCGACGTCGCAGAACCGGACGCCTTCGGTTCTGTAAATGTGAAAGCGCATGTCGAAGCCCGCGCCGAGCGAGACGATCTGCTTCACGCCGGCCTCGATGCCGCGCTCGACGACCTCGCTCATGACGCAAACCCGGAAACGAACCAGTTCCAGCGCCGGCGGAAACACTTCTATCTGCTCCTGCACCTTCTCCTCTATCGCATCGTTCACGAACCACGCCGCGCAGGGGTCGTCGAACAGCTTGTGTTCCTGCTTCTCCTCCATCGCGCGGATGGAAGATACGAAGAACGCGGTTGCGCCGATTTCGTTGATGATGTCCACCGCCGGGGCTCCTCTGGATTGGGTCTGCCGCACTACTCCCTGCGAAAGGGCAGGTGTACCTCGTTTGAATACCTCAAGTCTCGGATCGCCAAGACGGGATAATAGCGAAGTCCGGCGGGGAGGGGCAATGAAAAAATGGCGATTATATGCTCCCGCCGCATCCCCGGAGAATATCCAGGCTCTCCTTCAGTCCACGACCGCGATCGCGTTGACTTCCACCAGGCACCTGGGGTCGGTGGCGAGGCGCACGACCTGCAGCGTGGTGGAGGCGGGCCGGTGCTCGCCGAAATACTCCTTCCGGATGGCTCCCGCTTCTTCTGCGCCCTCCATCGTCGTCGAGAAGAACTGGAAGAAGACGATGTCCTGAAACATCCCGCCCACGGCTTCGAGGCTTTTCTTGAGGTTTTCGAGGGCCATGCGCGTCTGGGTCGGCAGGTCGCCGGGCAGCGTGTCGAACTCCTCGGGGCGGTGGGGATGATGGTGGTAGGGCGGGGCGGCGGTGACCCCCGCGAAGTAGACGGTCGTCCCCCCGCTCGCCTTGATGGCCATCGAGTAGGGCGTCCAGACGTCGAGCCTGTCGGGCCAGTCCACGGATTCAATCTGCTTCGGCATTCTCGGTCTCCTTCAGGAAGAAAAAATCGGAAGTTCGGTTCATGCGCAGCGCTTAAAATCAGGGCGGGGGATCAATTCAAGTGGTTTGCTCCCCAGTCTCGAATTTGCACTTGGCGAACTGACAATTCTATTTCGGATTCAGGCCCTTCGTCACCTTGCTCCCTGAATCGATTCTCCCTAACCTGCCGATGGTGAAATTCAAACCGGACGGCTATTCCCTTCCGATCGTCGGCTTGAAGGTTCGGCCGGGTTATTTCGCAGTACGCGATTTGAAGGTTGTTGCGGATGGGGATGCGGCGGAATATGCGGTGTCGACTTCGATGCAGAGGAGAGATGAAGAAAATGGCGATTGTCGGTGCATTTCATCATGTCCATATGATCAGCAGGGACCCCGACGGGGTGGCCGACTGGTTCGAGCGCTTCTTCGGGAGTGAGATAGTGGCCGAGCAGTTTCCGGCCGGGGCGCGCAATCTCGTCCTCCGGGTGGGGGAAGGGAGGCTCAGCGTGCGCACCCCCCGGCCATCGGACGGACTTACAAAAGCGGACGGCCCTCGCCCCAAGGGGTATGGCATCCATCACTTCTGCTTTGTCGTGGATGACCTGGAAGGATTGCTGGAGGAAATGCGCGCCGATGGGGTGACGATTATCCAGGAGATGCCCGTCCACGTGAGCGGCAAGTTCGCCGCCTTTATCGAGGGTCCCGAAGAAATGCCGATTGAGCTCATTCAGGCCTGACCCGCCCGGCCCGGAATCGACGTTTCCGAAGCCCGTCTCGCCCCCAGCCTTTTCCCGGGCGCTAATCCGCCGGCAGACCGGTGATGTGCGAGCTGATCTTGATGCGGTAGATGTGGTTGTTCCCGGCGCCGTGGAGGAACGAAATCACGTCGCGCAGGTATTTCTCGACCGGGCAGTCGCGAATGTAGCCCAGCCCGCCGTGCACCTCAAGCGCCAGGCGGCAGACCTCGTACGCGGCTTCCGAGCAGACCACCTTGGTGAGCCACGACATTTTGGGGTCGTAGTCCTCGGCGTAATCCACCGCCCATGAGGTTCGCCACAAGACGGAGCGCGCCGTTTCGAGCCTCGTGTACATCTCCCCGATCATCTGGGCGACAGCCTGATGCCCCCCGATGGGCTTTCCGCCCTGCACTCTTTCCTGCGAGTAGCGTACCGCTTCCTCGAAGGCGGCCCGGCCCGCGCCCAGCACGGTCGCCCCGTAGCCGCCCCTGCCCCGCGCGATGCGGCTGGTGCGAAGCGCCTCGGCCTCGCCCTCTTTTTCCCCCAATCGGTTCGCGGCGGGGACTTCCGCGTTCTCGAAGACGAGCGTGGCGTTGCTCAGGAGCCTTCGGCCCATCTTGTCGTGGATCCGGCCGACGGATAGCCCCGGCGTGTCACCGGGCACGAGGAAGGGCGTCATGCCCTTGAGGCCGCCCTGCGCCGGGTCGGTGCGCGTGTAGACGATGTAGAGCCTGGCCGTCCCGCCGTTGCTGATGAAGCTCTTGACGCCGTTCAAGTGATAGACGTCGCCATTGCGCTCCGCCCGCATCTGCACGCCCGCGCCGGGAGCGGTGTAGGGGAGCACGTGATCCGTGCCCGAGCCGGGCTCGGTCATGCACGTCGCCAGGTGGTAGTGGTGGTCCGAGACGAACGCCGGGAGGAAGCGCTCCTTTTGCTCCTCGTTTGTCCAGTGCTCGAGGATGGGCGTGAACTTCCAGGTCTGATCGAAGGTGGCGGCCACGCCGAGGTCGCCCGCGCCGAGTTCCTCGCCGACGATGGAGAGGGTGAGCATGTCGGCCCCGCCGCCGCGCGCCTCGGTCAGCGCCAGTGTGCGCAGGCCGAGCCTGGAACCCTCTTCGACGACGCCGGTGGGGATGCAGTCGAGCGGGTCCGGGTTCCGGTCGTACTCGGCGGCGATGGGGCGCACGTGCCGCTCGACGTAATCGCGCGCGAGTTTCTGCAGCTTCTTCTGTTCGTCGCTCAGGGAAAAATCCATCGGCGTTCCTCAAAAGTTTCCGGCAATGAGGCCTTCGCGCACCTTGGGCATGGTGACGGCGAGGTCCAGGATCGGCAGCCCGTGGGAGGGCGCGACCACGGCGACGTCGAGTTCTTCGAGCAGCGCTTCCAGGCGGTCCGAATAGATGTTCATGTCGGCGAAGCGCGTCCAGAACAGCGCGCGCTCGGCGAACACCCCCAGCACGTCCGCCAGATCGAGCGAGGTGGCCTCTTCCGCGATGAGTCCGCAGTGGCCGTCCCAGTGGTAGTGGCTGTAGGCGAAGCCGTCTCCCGGAAAAAGCGCGCGCGCGCCGGTGTCGAACCCCCACAGCGAGGTTCTCAAGTCGCGGATGACGGGTTCGACGGCGATGAAGCGCCTGTCGCCCAGGTCGATCTCGTCGCCGATCTCCATCTGCCGCATCCTGTCCGCATGCTCGGGATAGGAGAGGTGGTAGTCGCTCACGTCGCAGTGGACCGTCATCTCGGGGTACGCTTCGAGCAGCCTTCCCAGCCCGCCCGCATGGGGGGTTTCCTGGTGCGAGAGAAAGAGATACTTGAGCGACGCGCCGCGCTCGGCGAGTATCTCGCGCACCTGGCGGGAGACGACGGGATAATCCCCCTGGTGGCCCGTCTCGATGAGCATCGCGCCCCCCGAGCCGATGAGGAGGAAGGCCGCGTTGTAGCTGTGGTAGATCTTTCCCTTGTGGTGCTGTTCGTGGCAGATGCCGAGCCAGAAGATGCCCGGCGCGATCTCGCGCGGGAGGGGGTTGTCGTGAGGGTTCATGATTACCTTTCCATGTCGCGGGGAACGTAGCGCGGCGCGACGGCGGCGCGATCCAGGTCGCGCAGCACCTCGTCGAGCACCGCGAACTGGCGTTCGACCTGCTCGCGCCCCAGGAGTATGGCCCCGTAGCCGGGGGCGATGTTTTCGATGTCGTAGCGGCGATACACGTCGGCGATCCCCTCCCGGACGTGCCCGGTATCCACGCCCTCGAGCCACCAGTAGCGCGTGTTCAGCAGAAACGAGCGCACGAAAGCAGGCGTCGTCACGGCTTCCTCCTCCAACGCCCAGGGGCCTTCGGGGTCGTCCCCCCAGACGTGGCTGAACATGTCCGAGGAGAAGAGGGTGCGGGTGGCCTCGTCGTAGATCCACATGGTGGTGATGAGGCGGATGGGCGCGTTGATGCCGTGGACGACGCGGTTCTCGTTGGAGCCGACGCGGCAGGTAAGCTCGTTACCGAGGACGGTCGTCGGGAATATCTGCTCCTCCTCGCTCTTGGGGCCGAATTCCTCCACGTCGAAATCGAGCCAGAAATCCATGTCGGGCCGCCGGGCGAAGCACTCCACCACGTTGAACTCCTTCGCGAGCGCGGCCGCGTTGCCGACGGACATGAACTCGTTGAGCCTGAGCGGGTAGATCGAAAGCGGGGTGTCGGGCGTGATGATGGAGCCGATTTGAGCGAAGAGCGAACTCTTGTGACCGTTGTAGCCCGTGTCGAGGAGAATCGCGCCGTCTTCCTCACAAAGCAGATAGCAGTTCGAGGGAGCGAAGCCCCTGGCGCTTTTGGGATAGGCGCTGATGCGCCCGTCGAGTTCGAATACGTTGTGCAGGGCGTAGGCCTTTCCGCCTCCTAAGTCCGTGACGCCGCTGTAGGACAACACGCTGCTGTCGGTCATGTATGGATTCCTCCGCTGATTCCTGAGCGAAGCGCCGCCGCTACTGAGCGCTCCGGGTTCCCTTGCGCCTCGGGATTTTCGTGATGTCGACGTCAATGATGCCGCCATTAGACAGGATTTGATGGGTTTTTGCACCCCGATCAGAGTATTCGCGGTGTGCGGGCCGATGGCCCCGAAAGGGTGTGCGATAAAATTGTGAGAAGCGAGTCAAGAGGCGGCGGCGTGGCTTTCCCGGAAATCATTGAAAGGGCTGGAAAGGATGCGGCATATAGTTGCTATCATGACAATAACACGTTAAGGTAATAGGCAACCAGGAGGTTGCTCTTATGGCCGAACGTATCGTCAAGACAATTGAATTGCGAGCGCCGGTTTCGCGGGTTTGGCGCGCCCTGACCGATCCCACGGAGTTTGGGCAGTGGTTCCGTGTCAAATTGGATGGCCCCTTCAAACCCGGAGTCGTATCCACGGGTTTGATGACCTATCCGGGCTACGAACATTGTCCATGGCGTGCGGTCATCGAGCGCATGGACCATGAGCAGTTGCTGTCATTCAGATGGCACGACTTCGATGAGAACTCCGGTGTCGATATTTCCGAGCAGCCAACGACGCTCGTCGAATTTCGTCTGGAGCCAACGACGGATGGAACTCGTTTGACCATTACCGAGAGCGGCTTCGACGCGATCTCCGATCCTCGCCGCCTTGAGGTTCTGCGTGGCAATACCAAAGGCTGGGACATTCAGGCGAACAACATTGCCGCACATGTCGCATCCTCCTCGTGAACTCACCGCAACCACTGTCGCGCCGGTGTTCGCAGCACTCGGCGATGGTACCCGTCTGGCGCTGTTGGCCCGCCTCTCCAATGGACAATCGCAATCGATTACGCAATTGACACGCGGGACAGGCCTTTCCCGCCAAGGCGTGCGCAAGCACCTGGCGATCCTGGAGCAAGCCCGCCTCGTCACGAGCGAACGCGTGGGGAGAGAAAGCCGGTTCGCTCTTCAGTCGGGGACATTGAGCGATGCGAGCCGGTATCTCGACCGGGCATCAGAGCAGTGGGACGACGCGATTGGACGGCTCAAGGGACATGTCGAGAAATGACGGAAACGTCGGCAGTGGGTCAAAAACGCCCTTTTTGGCTCTGTCAAACTGACGGTGAATTTGCGCCTGAAACCGGATATTTGGGTAAGCTCATTGCCGGTCAAGGCGCGATTGTGATTCAAGCCCACAGGAGCTTTGAATCATGCATTACGAACTCTCTGAGTTCGGGTGGTCAATCATCCGTCCTGTTTTACCCGCCTTTTACCCGCCAAACCTCGCGGCGTTCCGCGCGTTGATGACCGTCGCGTGTTGAACGGCGTCCTCTGGGTGTTGCGCTCAGGAGCGTGATGACGCGATTGTGCGATTGCCATGGGCCGTATACGACCTGCTGCAACCGCTTCAATCGATGGCGCAAGGCCGGCATCCGGGACGACGTTCTCGCGGTGATGACGGGTGGACGTGACGCCGGTCCCGAAACGCGCATTTGTGAATATCACCTGGAAATGGTATAGTGAAGCATACCTAACACCCACAGAAGTGGGGGTCCTACCTGCCCCATCATACCCACCCCTCAGAGGAGGAAGACCATGTCGCTCTTCAAACGCATCCTGGTTATCGCAGCTGTACTGGTTTTATGGAGTGCTCCGGCACTGGCCATGAAGTTCCCCTCGAAGCCGATGGAGTTGATATGCACCACCTCGCCGGGTTCGAGCGTGGCGGTCTGGTGCCAGCTCCTCGCACAGGAGTTTCCCAAGGTGCTGGGCGTGCCCATGCGGGTGACCTTCAAGAGCGGCGGTTCGCAGCACGAACCGGTTCTCTACGTCTCGGGCAAGCCCGCCGACGGGCACATCATCATGCACATCAGCGCCAGTTTCTACGGGTATTTCCACCTGCCGCACTACAGGAGGACGTACAACGACTTCCAGACGCTGGCCCAGGTGGAGAAGCACGTCTACGGCGTCGCGGTGAAGTGCAACAACAAGTACGGCATCAAGACGTTCGAGGATCTCGTCGCCTACGCCAAGAAGAACCCCGGCAAACTGTCGATGGGCTCCAACAAGCGGGGCTCCACGCACCACCGCCATCAGCTCGCATTCCTGAAGGCCGCGGGCATCGGCGACAAAGTCCGCACGATCTTCTACCGGGGCGACGGCAACGTGGTGAAGGACGTACTCGGCGGCCACCTCCCCAGCGGGCAGGCCTCGCCGCGCACGTGGCGGCCGCACATCGAGGCGGGAACCATCTGCCCGCTCGTATCGCAGACCCACAAGCGCCTCTCGCACGACCCGATCTGGAAGAACGTCCGGAGCGCGGTGGAAGTCGGCCTCAAATACGACCTCCCGCTCCACTGGCAGGGCCTCATGGTCAAGAGAGGCACGCCTCCGGCCGTCATGAAAATACTGGAGGACGCCGTGTACAAGGTGACCAGCTCGCCGGACTACAAAGACTATCTCGCCAAGGGGACGCACATCGTCCTGGACGTCAAGACGGGCTCGGAGTGGCTCAACAAGGACATGGCGAAGAACCAGGCGGTCGTGAAACAATTCATGATCGACCACAAGATCATCAAGAAATAGACGGAATTGAGCGGACGGCGGTAATTACTGCCGTCGGTAAGGCGCGAACATGACGGAAGAAAAAGAAAACGGCGCGTCCCCTTCCTTCGAGTTGAAGGTTCCGATGAGGGCGGCGGTGCTCACCACCACCGCCCTCATCCTGGGGGGACTCGCGTTTCTCTACTATGAAACCTATGCGATGCAGCCTCCCTACGAGCCGGGGTATCCGGGAGACGCCTTTTTCCCCCGCCTGGCTCTGGGTTTCTCGATCATCTGGGCGGTGATCATCCTGGGGCGCGGCTTTTTCCTGCCCCCGGAGGCGCAGGCCGCAGGCGGCGAAGAACCCTACCTCCAGGCGCATTGGGCGGAGTTTGTTTCCGTCGTCGTGTTCGTATACCTCTACGCGGTTCTGCTCGAGCCGATAGGGTTCGAGATCATGACCATCTTGCTCATGATGTGTCTGCTGGTCCCGCGCATGCGGGTGGAATCGGCGCCGCGCGGCGCGTTACTGCTGGGCTTTGCGCTCTCTCTGGTGACGATGATCATCCTGTATCTGGGAATGGTGCCGATGCTGAACATCCCGTTGCCGCTTAAATTCCTGCCGGTCTATATCCTCTAGGTTATCGGGCCGTAATCGATGGAAGGGCAGTGATAGATGGAAGGAACTCTCGGGCACATATTCGCAGCGACCGGCCAACTCGCCTCGCCCGCCATTCTCGCGATCATGCTGGGGGGCGTCGCGATAGGCGTGCTCATGGGCGCCATGCCGGGGTTCGGCAGTTCACAGGCGCTGGCCCTTCTTTTTCCCCTGACCTTCAAGATGCCCGTGGAACACGCGACCATGTTCTTCCTCGCCGTCTATTCCGGCGTCGAATACGGAAGCTCCATTCCGGCCATCCTGATCCGCACGCCGGGCACGGGCGCGTCCGCCGTAACCGTGCTCGACGGCTACACCATGACCCGCAACGGCCTCGCACGGAAGGCGCTGCGCATCTCCCTCTACTCGGGCGTGATCGGCGGCGTCACGAGCACGCTGATCTTCATCATCGCGGGCACCTCGCTCGGCAACATCGCCCTGATGTTCGGGCCGGGCGAGTTGTTCGCCGTCGGCGTGTTCGGCCTCTCAATAGTGGCGAGCTTTTTCGGAAAAGACGCCGCGCGAGGCTTCCTCGCCACGGGCATCGGACTGTTGCTGGGCACGGTCGGGAGTTCGGGTTTCGGCGGACTGCGGTTCACCTTCGACCAGGGCTATCTGATGGACGGAATACCGCTCGTCGTCGTCATCATCGCCTTCCTGGCGGGGCCCGAGGCGTTCAACCTCCTGGTGGAGCACCGGCGCACGATTGAAAGCAAAGAGACCGCCGCCCAGGGAGCCGCCGATGAGCGCAACCGGATTCGGCCGTGGGAAGTCAAAAGGCTCATCCCCACCTGGATTCGCGCGAGCCTCATCGGAACGGGGGTCGGCGCGGTTCCGGGAGCAGGCGGCTCCATCGCCGGCATGCTGGCCTACAGCGAGGAGAGGCGGTGGTCGAAGCGCTCGGACAAATTCGGCACCGGCATCATCGAGGGTGTCGCCGCGCCCGAATGTTCGAACAACGCCTTGGTCGCCGGTACGCTCGTGCCCTCGCTCTCGCTCGGCATCCCGGGTTCGGGCGGAGCGGCGATTCTCCTGGGCGTGCTGATCAGCAAGGGCCTGGTTCCCGGCCCGCTGCTCTTCCGGGACAACGGGACCTTCGTGATGACGGTGTTCATCGGCCTGTTCGTGATCAACCTGATGCTCCTGTGCACGGGCCTCGTCGGCACCCGCGCCTTCAGCCTCGTCGCCAAGGTGCCCCGCCGCATCCTGGGGCCGTTCGTCCTGATCCTCATCGTCGTCGGCAGCTACGTGTATGCGAACTACACGGCCCACGTCGTGATGGTGCTCATCCTGGGCGCGCTCGCCTACTTCTTCGAGAAGGTCAACATTCCCGTCGTGCCCATCGTGCTCGCGTTCATCATGGGGCCGATCATCGAGATCAACTTAAGCCGCGCGCTCACGATCTCGGGCGGGGACATGTGGGCGCTCCTCTCCAGCCCCATCACGGCGACGATACTCGTGCTCTCCCTCATCACCGCGGTCTACAGTATGGCCGCGATGTTCCGGGCGGCGCGGCTGGGGATCACCGGAGGCGCCGACGCCGAATAGGCGCATTCGCGTCGTGTTTTCCCGCGTGCCTTGAATCACGCTGTCTCGCCTTTCTTGTGTCTGTAGTCCCCGTTTGTTTTTCGGAATGAATTCATTATAGTCTTGAGCGACATAATCAGACCATAAAATTGAAATTCACATAGTGGCGGGAAAATGATGAGCGTTGCCGATGTTCAGGTGGAAGGGCATTGCCATAGCGATTTTTCAGCGGTGGAAGAAGAATTTAGGGAAAATTTCGCCAGCCGGGGCGAGATTGGCTCTGCCGTCTGCGTGTACAGGGACGGCGAGAAAGTCGTGGACCTCTGGGGAGGCCACACGGACGAAGCCCGAACCCAGCCCTGGTCGGAAGACACCATCGTGCTCATGAGTTCCATCGCGAAGAGCATGAGTGCGCTCTCCGTTCACATGCTCGTGGATCGGGGGCAGGTTTCGCTGGACGAACCGGTGGCGCGGTACTGGCCGGAATTCGCCCAGAACGGCAAGGAAAACATACTGCTGCGGCACACCATCTCTCATCAGTGCGGCGTCATCTTCTGCGACGCGGCCAAGCCGGGAGATTTTTTCAACTACCCGGCCCAGGTGGCCGCGATCGCAGCCCAGGAACCCGCCTGGCCCGCAGGTTCCAAGGGCGCATACAACTCCATCAACTTCGGGTTCATTCACGGCGAGATCGTCCGCCGGGTGAGCGGCAAGCGCATCCGCGACTTCATCCGCGAGGAGATTACGGGCCCGCTGGGTGCTGATTACAACGTCGGGCTCAACGCAGACGAACTCGTGCGGGTCGCGCCCATGCACCGGAATCCCGAAAACAAGTTCTGGGAGATGGGTGAGAAGCCCGGCACGCTGCTGCACAGGGCGTGGGGGAGCC
>WTGD01000379.1 GCA_011523725.1 Nitrospinota bacterium | reverse complement strand
TCCGCTACGTGCAGGAGAAATACGGGCGCGAGAACGTGTGCCAGATCATCACCTTCGGGAGCATGCTGGCGAAGGGCGTCCTGCGCGACGTGGGCCGCGTGATGGACATGCCCTACGGCGAGGTGGACCGCATCGCCAAGCTGGTGCCCAACGAACTCAAGATCACCCTGGACGACGCGATGAAGAAAGAGCCGCGTCTGCGCGACACCGTGGCGCGCGACCCGAAAGTGAGCGAATTGATGGGCACGGCCAGGAAGCTCGAGGGCAACATCCGCCACGCGGGAACGCACGCGGCCGGCGTGGTCATCGCGCCGTCGAGGCTCACCGACTTCGTGCCGCTCTACAAGGCGTCGGGCGGCGAGATGATGACCCAGTTCGACATGAAGGACATCGAGGAACTGGGTCTCCTCAAGATGGATTTCCTGGGACTCAAGACGCTGACGGTGCTCGAACGCGCCGTGAACCTCGTGCGCGACGGAGGCGGGGAACTCGACCTGGAGACGCTGACCCTCGATGACGATGCGACATACCGCCTGCTCGCCGAGGGTAAAACGACCGGCATTTTCCAGCTCGAGAGCCGGGGCATCCGCGAATATCTCAGAAAGCTCATCCCCACGACGTTCGAGGATCTGATCGCCATGGTTGCGCTCTACCGGCCCGGTCCACTGGAGAGCGGCATGGTGGATGCATTCATCGCGAGAAAACACGGACGCGAGAAGATCGATTATTTCTTCGATGAGCTTCAGACCATCCTCGAGGGCACCTACGGCGTCATGGTGTATCAGGAACAGGTCATGCAAATCTCGAACGCGCTCGCGGGTTTCTCCCTGGCGCGCGCGGACGTGCTGCGCAAGGCGATGGGCAAGAAGAGCCAGGAACTCATGGCCGAGCAGCAGACCGACTTCGTGGACGGGGCCGTCGCGCGCGGCCACGACAGGAAAAAGGTGCAGTCCCTGTGGGATCAGATCGAGAAGTTCGCGGGCTATGGCTTCAACAAGAGCCACAGCGCAGCTTACGCCCTCATTGCCTACCGCACGGCGTACATGAAGACGCACCATCCCCACGAGTTCATGTCGGCGCTTCTCACGTGTGACAGGGAGAACGCCGATAAGGTCATCAACGACATCGCCGAGTGCCGGAGCATGAAGATTCCCGTGCTCCCGCCGGACGTGAACGCGAGCCAGAAGGATTTCACGGTCGAGCGGGAGGCTATCCGCTTCGGCCTGGCTGCCGTGAAGAACGTGGGCGAGGGCCTGGTGGACGCCGTCCTGGCCAGCCGGAACGATGAGGGGCCGTTCAGGGACCTGGGTGATTTTTGCAGGCGCGTGGAGCACCGGCATCTGAACCGGCGGGCGCTGGAGAGCCTCATCAAGGCGGCCGCCTTCGATTCTCTGGGAGTTGGGAGGGCGCAGGCTACGGCGTCACTCGACATCGTTCTCGAAGCCGCAGTCCGCGAGCAAAAAAGCGTCGCCGTGGGGCAGGGTTCCCTCTTCGGGGGGGAGGAAGCCGCCAGGGGCGCGTTGCACCTGCCCGAGGTGGCCGAATGGGAGGATGACGAGCGTCTGGCCAGCGAGCGCGAGGTGCTGGGCTTTTACGTTTCAGGACACCCGCTCGATGATCACAAGGAAGTCATCGAGCGTTTCGCCAATATCGACACGCTGCGCCTCGCCGAAGTTACGAGCGCGCGCAAGCTCAAGATGGCGGGCCTCATACGCTCCTCGCGGCTGCGCACGACGCGGGCGGGCCGGCGCATGGCGAATTTCGTCCTGGAAGATCAGGTCGGCACGGCGGAGATGACGCTGTTTCCCGACGTGTTCGAAAGTTGCCACGAAATCCTGGAGAGCGATGAACCCGTTCTCGTAGAAGGCGTGGCCGAGGTCTCGGACGACGGTGTTCAGGTGGTGGTGCGCGCCATCGAACCATTATCGGAAGTGGAGGTGAACCGCGCGAGCAGGGTCCTGGTCGATCTGGAGCCCGAATGCCGCACGCCGAACCGCTTGCAATCCATCCGCGAGGTGCTGGCCAGGCATCCGGGCAACTGCGCCGTGCGCTTCACGCTCAGGTTCCCCGACCGGGAGGTGCGCATCGAGGCGGGCGAGGAATTCGTGGTCTCACCGACGGCGGAATTGACCGAAGAACTCGGGGATCTGGTGGGCGCGGGAGCCGTTCACTTTGAATAAACCATCCATCAGGGCCGCCTTCCTGGGGCGGATGGCGTTCCACGAAGCCTGGGACCTGCAAAAGCGGCTTTGGACCGAACGCGCCGAGGGCCGCCTCGGGGAGGATGTCTTTCTC